>JBGPNP010000254.1:0-4517 GCA_041487575.1 Gaiellaceae bacterium
GCGCTTGTCGTCGCCGGTCTGAAGGCCGACACGCCCTTTCGCCACGTTCCGAACGCGACCCGAGCGCTTTGCGGCCTCGAACACCTCCCGCGGCACGCCGACGAAGAACGGCGTCTCGGGAAGGGCCTCGTACTCCTCCTGCCGAAGCTCCGACACCTTCGCGGCCGGCGGGTCCCAGAAGTCCTTGGGCTCGCGCATGTAGTCCACGAGCCGCATGACGTTCGCATTGCGCGCCTCCGCGTCCGCGCACCTCTCGAGCGTCGTGACCGCCATCCCGGCGAACTGGAAGCTCACTCCCTCGAAGTGCTTCGTGTCCGTCAGGAGGATCTCGACGATCTTGCAGCGGTCGAGAATATGGCGCCTCAGCGCCGCGTAAGTCGTCAGCGTGCGGAAGCTGTCGTTCGAGATGAGGCAGATCCGGCCGCCCTCTTTCAGCCGCTCGATCCCGTTGGCGAAGAACATCCCGTAGGTGTCGTGATCCCCGGTGCCGACGCTGCCTGCCTTCTTGCTCGCCTCCGTCGTTCCGTAGAGCCGGCGGTAGACCGCTTCCTTGTACGCGGGCTTGCGGGCGCCGTACGGCGGGTTGCCGACGACCGCGTCGAACTCGACCCCGTCGATCCCCGCGGGCTCATCGATTTCGGGGTCGACGGAGACCGCGCGCTCGGCCTCCGTCCAGAGCGCCCCCGGCCGCTCCGGCGAGTGGAGGAGCATGTCGTGCACGAAGAGCTGAGGCGTCACGCCGGTCGAGCGCTCGTCGAGCAGGAAGAGCCGGATCGCGGCGAGCGATGTCGCGAAGGTGTCGATGTCGCCGCCGTAGAGCTGCTTCCCGACGATCTCGCGAAACGCGTCCTCCTCGGAGTACCCCTCGGCTCGATAGAGGTCGGCCAGGCGGTCGTACAGCTCCGCCAGGAAGTGCCCCGAGCCCATGCAGGGATCGAGCACCTTCGACTGCCGCCCGAGATTCAGCTTCGAGACCATGTACTCGACGTCCCCGTGCGGCGTGTAGAACGCTCCGAGCTTGTGCGCCTGCTTCTGCCGCGAGGAAAGGAGCGCCTGGTAGATGTCGCCGACGTGCCGGTTCGTGAGCGCCTCGAAGCTCTTCGTGGAGAGGTCGTAGACGAGCTCCGCGAGCGTCTCCTTGCCGGGACGGAGGTAGTCGTAGGCGTCCTCGCGGTAGACGAGCGGGAAGCGCTCCTCGGCGAGGTCGAAGGCGACTCGGATCAGCTCCCACCAGCTGTTCTGGTCGATGACGCGGTCCCTGATCGCCGGGGCGAGGTCGCTGCGAAGAGCGCGATAGGCGCGCTCCTCGTCAGGGCTCCACGCCCTGGTCGAGTCGAGCAGCCGCCTGCGCAGGAGGCCGAGGAAGACCGTAGCTGTCGTCGCGGTTGTCTCGGCCTTCGCCGAGGGCAGGAACTCGCGCATGATCCGGTAGAACCCGGGCAGGTGACGGTCCTCGCAGAGGTTGAGGAAGAAAACCTTGTTCAGGTGGCTCAGAGCGGCCTGAGTGACGATCTCCTCGACGACGGCCGAGCCTGCCTTCCCGGTCTCTGCAACCTTGCGCTGGTAGAGCTGCCTGGCGCGGGCGAGCGCTTCGGGTCGTTCGAGGAGCCACTTGCCGAAGTCCGTGAGCGCCGCCGGCGGCTCGTCCTTCGAGACGATCTCCACCATGTGGAGAGCGGCCTTGCGGATGTCGTCCTCGATCTGCCCGAGGTGGTGGAGGAGGATCTCCCGCAGACGCTCCGGTGTGACAACCTCCTGCGCGAACTCCCCTCGTAGCTGAAAGCCCTTGACCTGCTCCCACTGCCAGATCTCCGGGAGCTCCTCGTAGGGCTCCTCGTCGAGGAGCGACGCCTCAGCCACGTTCTTGCGGCGAAAGAACCGGGTGCGCGACGGCTTTCCGCAGTAGAGGACGAGGAAAGGCGGAGCGTCTTGAAGTCCTCGCTCAACGCGTACTCCACGAGCTGGCCGCGCGCCTTGTCGAAGGCGGCCGGTGACTCGAGCTCGTCGTAGCGCTTGATCTCGCAGAGGACGACCGGAGCGTTCCCGATCAGGTACAGGCCGTCGTAGCGGCCCGTGGCGCGCTGGGACTTGAGCCGCCGGACCGCGAGCCTCCCCTGCTCGAGGAAGTACTCGCCGTCCGCCTGGCTGCTCGTCCTCGGCGGGTAGCCGAGCGCCTGCATGTCCGGCTCGAAGAGCGTCGAGTGAACGTCTGCCTCGGTGAGCCGGCTCTTCTCGCCCTCGGGGATCTCGAGGCTGGGAAGGCGAACGGGCGTCACCGGTCATGCCTCCGACGATAGGCACGAACGGGCGAACAGGACCGTGACGGCTCGTAAAGAAACGAGCGCAGCATCGTGCCGATTCTGTCACGGGCCAGAGACGGCGCCCGAGACCGCCCTGGAATGCGAACGGCCCGCCGGATGGCGGGCCGCTCTCTTCGGGGGCGACGAAGCCCTGGTTACGAATGCGCCACCCGGCCGCGGCTCCGCACGCCGAGCGCTGCGGCGGCGGCGAGCAGCATCGTGCCGAACGCGATCCCGGCGCCGATTCCAGCGTCGGCCCAGTCGAAGCCCGGCTCGGCCGCGACCGCGATCGGCGCGGGCGTCGTCTTCGGCTGCGAGTACGACGGCGAACGCTTCTGGGGCGCGCTGCGGCGCGCCGTCGAGGTGTCCGGCGATCCGCGCGAGCAGGCTGAGATCTACGCCGAGCTCGCGCTCGAGACGACGAAGCGGCCGGGGATCTGGCTGAAGAGCCCACCGCCAGGGCAGGTGTAGGAGTGGGCGGCGCGCGCCCTGGAGCTCGCGGCGCCGCGGAGTCGTGCGCGCGTCCAGGCGCTCGCCGCCCGGGCCCGCTGGACACCGCTCGACAACAGCGAGGCTGCCGAAGAGGCGGTCGCGCTCGCGCGCGGGATGCGCGACCCTGCCCTCGTCTTCGACGCGTGGCGCGCGCAGGTCGAGGTGCTGCTCGCCGCCGAGCGTTACGAGGCGCTTGCCGCCATTTCCGAGTGGCTGCCGTCGTTCGCCGATACGAAGGACCCGGACCTCCTTGTCAGCGTGTTCTGGGCCGCCGCCCTGGCGAGCCTCGGCGCCGGCCGGCTCGACGAGGCGCGACGGTACGCGACGCTCGCCGAGGAGGCCAACGGCAGGCTCACGCCACACCACGCCGTGCACGGCGTCGCGCTCAGGCTCATGGTGGAGGAGCTCGGCGGCCGCTGGAGCGCCGTTCTCGCCCTGAACGAGGAGGCGAGAGAGCGGGTTGCCGCGAACGTCGCCACCCCGTGCGTGTTCAACCCGCGCTCGCTGCTCGTCTGCGCGGTCGCGAGCGTCGAGGCAGGGCAGGGCGAAGAGGGCCGGCAGCTCGAGGCGGCCGCCGACGCCCTCGGGATGGAGGGCTACGGGCTCTCCATCGACGCTCCGCGCGTCAGGCTGGCTCTGCTGCGCGGCGACCTCGAGACGGTACGGCGCTCCCTGGCCCCGCCGCCGACGGTGATGAGCTTTACACGCATCAGCGGCCTGGCGGCACGCCTCGACGGTCTCGCCGCCCTCCGCGACCGCGACCGGATCGAAGAGGAGGCCCCGCCGTTCCTGCTACCGAACACGTATCTCGAGCCCTTTGCTCTCCGGGCACTCGGTCTCGTGCGGGATGACGATCGGCTCGTCACGAAGGCACTGGCCCGCTTCCTGGCGATGGGCCTCGACTGGCACGCGGCCCAGACGTCCGCGCTGGCCGGCCGGTAGGCTGGCGCACCGTCATGGCTGTGAACTTGCGCCCGCGGCTCGCGGGCGAGGGACCGCCGCTCGTCGCGACCTTCGTCATCGTCCCGCGCGTGGAGATCGTCGAGCTCGCGGCGCTCGCAGGGTTCGACGCCGTCATTCTCGACCAGGAGCACGGGCCGATCGGGGTCGAGACGCTGTCGCCCCTCATCGCGGCGGCGCGCGACGCCGGGCTCGCGAGCCTCGTTCGCGTGCCCGAGTGCGGACCAAGCAGATCGAGGCCGCGCTCGACCTCGGGGCGGACGGCGTGCTCGTGCCGCACGTCTCCTTCGCCCAGACGGCCGCCGAGGCGGTCGCCGCAGCGCGCTTCGCCCCCGAGGGGAGGCGCGGGGCGAATCCCTACGTCCGCGCCGCAGACTACTCGGCGAACGAGCGCTTCTTCGCCGAGGCGAACGAGCGTGCCGCCTGCCTCGCGCTCGTCGAGGGCAAGCAGGGCGTCGAGGCAATCGACGAGATCCTCGCCGTCCCGGGGCTCGACGCCGTCTTCATCGGCCCGGTCGACCTCTCGGCGGCGCTGGGCGTCACGGGCCAGCTGGAGCACCCGACCGTCGTCGAGACCGTACGCGGCCTCGTCGAGCAGGGCCGAGGGCACGGCGTGGCCACGGTCGTCTTCGCCCCCACTCCCGAGGCGGCCCGGCGCTGGCTCTCGCTGGGCGTCCGCCTCGTCGCGCTCTCCGTCGACACCGGCCTCATCCTCGAGGGCTTCCGGGCCGCGCTCGCGCAGGTGCGCTAGGGCGGGGGTTGTCC
>JBGPNP010000255.1:0-4492 GCA_041487575.1 Gaiellaceae bacterium
CCAGATCTCCTTCGTCCAGATGACCGAGGCCGCTGAGGAGCCCTACGGGAGCGCCGGGCTCGGCTCCAAGTACCAGGGCCAGGCCGGCCCTACCCCGAGCCGCTACTTCCTCAACTTCTCGGCTCGCGCCGAGAAGTTGAAGGTGGAGCCTGAGGAGCAGTAGCCGGGTGATACTCGTCACCGGGGGAACCGGCTTCGTCGGACGGAAGGTCGTCCATGCGCTGCGGGCGGAGGAGCGCCCGGTGCGCGCGCTCGTGCGCGACCCACACCGCGCCGAGACCCTTCGCGCCTGGGGCTGCGAGCTCGTCCAGGGAGACGTGAGCGACCGCGAGAGCCTGCGACGCGCCGCCGAGGGCTGCGAGGCCGTCGTCCACCTCGTCGCCATCATCAAGGGGAGCCGGCGCGACTTCGAGCGCGTGATGAGCGAAGGCACCCGGAACCTCGTCGCGGCCGCGACCGAGGCGGGTGCGCGCCGCTTCGTCCACATGAGCGCGCTCGGCGTGAGCGAGCGCTCGAAGGGCCTGGTGCCGTACTACGCGGCCAAGTGGGAGATGGAGCAGGCGGTGAAGGGCTCCGGCCTCGACTGGACGATCTTCAGGCCGAGCTTCGTCTTCGGCCGCGACGGCGGGGTCCTGCCGACGTTCGTCCGGCAGGTGCGGCTCCTACCGGCCGCGCCGGTGGTCGGCGACGGGACGAGGCGCCTCCAGCCGATCTGGGTCGACGACGTCGCCGCCTTCTTCGCGAAGGCGCTCTCGACCCCTGGGTCCGCCGGCAAGACCTACGACCTCGGCGGGCCCGACACGCCCACCTGGAACGAGCTCTACGAGGCGATCTCGCGCTCCCTCGGCAAGCGGCGCCGGCTCGTCCACCTGCCGGTGGTGCTCGTGCGCGCGAACGCCGCCGTGCTCGAGCGCCTGCCGAGGCCGCCGGTCACGCGCGACCAGCTGAAGATGCTCCTCTTCGAGGACAACGTCGGCGACCCGCGCCCCGCGGTCGAAACCTTCGGCATCGAGCCGATCGGGCTCGAGGAGCAGCTCAGGCGGGCTGTATGAGGTCTCCGCGAAAAATGCTGCGCATTTCCCGCGGCAGCGGCTTGTCCCATCGCTTCGCTCGGGAGTGTGACGGGACGGCTTCCCGGTGAGGCGGCTTCGCTTCCCAATCCTCGCCGTCGTCGCGGCTGCGACGCTCGCCGCATGCGGTGGGGGAGGAGGCGGAGAGGCACAGACCGTCCTGAACGACCAGGATCAGGCGCGAGCCGAGGCGATCGTGCTGAAGGCGTCCGACTTCCCGGCAGGCTGGACGTCGGCGCCGCACGAGCAGCAGGGCGCGAAGACGTGCTTCAACCCTGACCTCTCGGACCTGACAGTCACGGGGCACGCCGACTCGCGCGACTTCTCGCTCCAGTCGTTCTTCGTCAACTCCTCCGCCACGGTCATGAAGAGCGAGGCCGAGGCGAAGACGGCGTTCGAGCGGCAGGCCACCGGAGATCTCCCGAAGTGCATCGCCGACCAGCTCGGGAAGAGCATCGAGTCCTCGAGCGACATCAAGATCAACGTCAAGCACACGTCCGTGCGGGCGCTCGACTTCCCCAAGCTCGGCGACCAGTCGCAGGCCTACCGGGCCACCCTCGACCTCGATCTCGGCGGCGAGCCCGCACGGGCGTACGTCGACTTCGTCTTCCTCCAGCGCGGGCGTACGCTCGCGACCCTTGCCTTCGCGAGCATCGTCCAGGCGCCGCAGAAGGGACTCGGCGAGGAGCTGGCGGGCAAGGTGGCAGAACGCATGGGCCAGTGAGGACTCATCGGCGAGCGAAGCGAAGCTGCAAAACCGCGCTCAGGGAAAGTGCGCAGCACTTTCCCTGAGAGACAAGCGGGGCCTCCGAAGAGGCCCCGCCGGCACATCGCCTGGATTAGCAGGGGCGCTGGGTGTCCCCCACGCTGGCTAGGCGATTCCCCATAGGTCTCAGGGACGCGCCCCTACCGACGACTACCTCCACTGCCGGAATCTTTGCTCAACGCCCGACCACCTCCTTTCCGTGGTAGGCGGAATGTAGCACCCGTTCCGGCGGCTGTCCGGGCGAGCATGCGTGGCCCTCAGGAGGCGTCGCTCAGGACGACGGTCAGCTCAAGACCTCGGTCGAGCGGCACCGTCACGCTCGAGAGCGTCGGGTCGGACTGCCGAGCGGCGCTGTAGGCCGCGAGCGTCTCAGCGTGCGAGAGGACGTTGTCGGCGACAACAAGGCCGCCGGGCTCGAGCTTCGTGCGGGCGAGGGCGAAGAGGCGCTCGTAGTCCTCCTTCTCGGCGTCGAGGAAGACGACGTCGAAGGCGTCGTCGAGCCCGGCGAGTGTCTCGAGAGCGTCGCCCTCGACGAGCTCCGCCCACTCCTCGAGCCCTGCGCCGGCGATGTTCCGCCGCCACTCGGCCGCCCTACCGGGGTGCTTCTCGAGGCTCGTGACGTGGCCGCCCAGATAGCGGGCGCCGGCCGCCAACCAGATCGTCGAGTAGCCGCGCGAGCCGCCGATCTCGAGCACCTCGCAGCCCGAGTTCGGCGCGACGAGGGAGAAGAGGAAGCGGCCGGTCGAGGGCGCGACGGCACGCGAGCGCTCCTCCGGCCGCAGCCCGCGGACGCGCTCGTCGGCGTCCTCGCGCTCGAGGCGCTCGAGCACCGCCCGGACGCGCTCGTCGAGCACTTAGGACGCCGTCCGGCGAATTCGGCGCGCCCTGGCGGCTGTAAAGCTGCGCCGCGCCGCGTCCTCGGTCACGCCCATATTCATCGAATATGAGCGCTCCCGGCGTGCTTTTCGCGCGCCAGGATCATCACCGTACTCACCGGACGGCGTCCTCGGGGAGGACGAGCTTCACGAGCCCGTCCTCGATCCGGACCTCGAACGTTTCCACGGGAACGTAAGCGGGAAGCGTGAGCGGCCGCCCGGTGCGGACGTCGAACCGCGAGCCGTGCCGAGGGCAGGTGACGACGCACTCCTCGGGCTCGAACTCGCCCTCGGCGAGCGGCCCGTCGTCGTGCGAGCAACGGTCCTCGAGCGCATAGAACTCGCCGCCCGCGTTGAAGACGCCGACCGCGATCTGCCCGGAGCGGACGATCTTCACCTCGCCCGGCAGGAGGTCGCCCACCGAGCAGACGACGAGCTCCGCCAAGCTAGTGGCCACTCACTTGAGCTCGAGCTCGTCGAGGCCGGCCCACTCCTCCGGGAGCGGCGTCCCCCTCGCCCGGTGGAGCGCGACCTTGAGGACGCCGAGCCCGAGGAGCGCGCACTTCAGCCGCACCGGCGTCAGCGGAATCCCGACCTCGTCGAGGAGCTCCTCCTTTGGCATCGCTGCGACCTCCGCGGCGGTCCGGCCCTTCACGAGCTCGGTCAGCATCGACGTCGCGGCCTGGCTGATCGCGCAGCCGCGGCCGCGGAACCTCACGTCCCGGATCGTGTCGCCGTCGAGCTCGACGTACATCGCGACCTCGTCGCCGCAGAGCGGGTTCTGACCCTCCGCCTCGGCGTCCGGGTGCTCGAGGGCCCCGAAGTTTCTCGGGCTCTTGTAGTGGTCGAGGATGAGCTCCCGGTAGAGCTCGTCGTACCCGCTCGTCAAGCGAAAACCTCGCGCACCTTCTTCAGCCCGTCCAGGAGCCGGTCGATCTCCTCGGGGACGGTGTAGAGGTAGAAGCTCGCCCGCGTCGTCGCCTGGATGCCGAGCCGGCGCATCGCGGGCTCGGTGCAGTGGTGGCCTGCCCGGACGGCGACTCCCTCCCAGTCGAGAACCTGGGCGACGTCGTGAGGGTGGATCCCGTCCATCGTGAACGAGACGATGCCGCCGCGCCGCTCCAGCGGCGGGCCGACGACGGAGAGCCCGGGAACCTCGGCGAGGCGTTCGAGGGCGTAGCCGGTCAGCTCGTGCTCGTGGCGCTCGATCTCCTCCAGCCCGATGCCGGTGAGGTAGTCGATCGCGATCCCGAGCCCGTAGGCCTCGGCGATCGGGGGCGTCCCGGCCTCGAACTTGTGCGGGAGCTCGTTCCAGGTCGTCCGCTCGATCGAGACCGATCGGATCATCTCGCCGCCCAGGTTGAAGGGCGACATGCGCTCGAGGATCTTCTGCCGGCCCCAGAGCACCCCGATCCCGCTCGGGCCGCACATCTTGTGGCCGGTGAAGGCGAGGAAGTCGCAGCCCAGGGCCTGCACGTCGATTCGACGGTGTGGCGCCGCCTGAGAGGCGTCCACGACCATGATCGCATCGCGCTCGTGCGCCCACGCGACGAGCTCCGGGAGAGGGTTGACCGTGCCGAGCGAGTTCGAGATCAGGTTCGCGGCGACGACTTTCACGCGGCCGCGCTTCTCGATCTTCGCAAGCTCGCCGAGCTGGAGCTCGCCGTGCTCGTCGAAGGGGACGGCGGCGAACTCGGCCCCCGTGCGCTTCGCCATGAACTGCCAGGGCACGAAGTTCGAGTGGTGCTCGAGCTCCGTGACGACGGCGACGTCACCCGGGC
>JBGPNP010000256.1:0-4490 GCA_041487575.1 Gaiellaceae bacterium
CGGCTCGGCGCGGGTGGACGTGATCGTCTTCGGCGTCGGGCTGACGATCGTGCCGCCCGGGGCGCTCCTCCTCCTCGAGCTCGGCGCGGGGCTCATGCGGAAGCGGCTGGCCGAAGGCCTCCACCTCCTCTTCGTCGCCGGGCTCTCGGGAGTCCTCGTCCTGCAGGCGGTCAAGCGGGCGGGAGACCTTCCGCCCGCGCTCCTCATCGCTTTCTCGGCGCTCCTCGGCGCCTGCGCCGCGGCCCTCTACCAGAAGGCGGGCGCGGCCAGAACGGTACTGACCGTGCTCGCGCCCGCGCCGCTCCTCTTCCTCGGGCTCTTCCTCGCCCGCTCCCCGATCGGCAGCCTCGACTACGCGGGCCCGGCGCACGCGGGCTCGTTCGCGGGCGCGAGGACGCCGATCGTCATGGTGATCTTCGACGAGCTGCCGGTCACGTCGCTCATGGACGGAAGCGGCGCGATCGACGCCGCGCGCTACCCGACCTTCGCAGCGCTCGCCCGCGACTCCACCTGGTATCGCAACACGCTCACCGTCCACGGCTTCACGCCGTACGCCGTCCCCGCGATCCTGACAGGCGACTACCCGAGCGAACGGAAGCTCCCGCTCGTCTCCGACCAGCCGCAGAACCTCTTCACGCTTCTCGGCCGCCGCTACAGCTTCGACGTCTTCGAGGGCGTGACCCGGCTCTGCCCGAAGGGGCTCTGCGGGCAGGCTCAGCCGGGCTTTGGCGAGCGGATGCGCTCACTCGGCTCCGATCTCGGCCTCGTCTCCCTGCACGTGCTCCTGCCGAAGCGGCTCGCCGCCGGCTTGCCGTCCGTCACGCAGACGTGGGTGAACTTCGGCGGCCGCGGCGGCCGGCCCGCGATCGGCGACCTCGTCGGAGCGCAGCTCTCGAACGACCAGCGCGTGCGGTTCGAGAGCTTCGTGCGTTCGATCGCGCCGCGAAAGCGGCCGACGCTCTACTTCATCCACGTCCTCCTGCCGCACGTCCCGTGGCACTACCTCCCCTCCGGCAAGGAGTACGCGAACGACGCGTTGCCCGGCCTCTCGGACGAGCGCTGGAGCGACGAGCGCTGGCTCGTCGAGCAGGGATTCCAGCGCCATCTCCTCCAGGTCGAGTACGTCGACCGGCTCCTGGGCGAGCTGCTTGCGCGCCTGCGCGCGACAGGCCTCTACGACCGCTCACTCGTCGTCGTCACCGCCGACCACGGCGTCAGCTTCCGGACGGACGACTCCCGCCGCGGCCCGACGAAGACGAACCTCCAGGACATCGCCTTCGTCCCGCTCTTCGTCAAGGCGCCAGGCCGGAGCGAGGCGAAGGTCATCGACGCCCCGATCTCGACGATCGACATCTTGCCGACGATGGCCGCTCTCCTCGGCGCCCGGCTGCCGGGGCCAGTCGACGGCCGGCCGGAGGTCGATCCGGGGGCGGGGAGACGGACCGCTGTCGTCCTCGACTGGCGGTTCAAGCAGCTGGTCGTGGACACCGCGGCGCTCGAGGCGAGGAGGGACGCGACCCTCGCGCGGCAGGTCGAGCTCTTCGGCTCGGGCGCGGGCGGGCCGGGCCTCTACGGCCTCGGGCCGCACCGGGAGCTCGTCGGCCGGAGCCTCGCCGGGCTCGCGGTTCGCCAGAGCTCGAAGTGGAAGGCCACGCTCGACCAGCGAGACGAGCTCCACTCCTTCGACCCGGGCGCCGTCTACGTCCCGGTGCTCCTCACCGGCCGCCTGGAGGGACCGCCCCCGGGGACGGCGCTCGCGATCGCGGTCAACGGCCGGGTGGAAGCGGTCGCGAGCAGCTTCCGCTACGGCGCCGAGGTGCGCTTCTCGGCGCTCGTTCCCGAGAGCGCGGTCCGGGCCGGTGCAAACTCGGTCGAGGTCTACGCGGTCTCTGGACCCGCCGGGGCGCTCCGGCTCGAGCGGCTGGGGGGCATGTGACCGGCGAGACGCACATCCATCCGGCCGAGCTGATCGAGATCGAAGCGATGCGCGATCTCCTCGCAGCGGCGCCGAGGCCCCTCGCGGCCCGGTACGGCCTCGCGCTTCGCGAGATCGGCGGAGCGACCTGCCTGGCTCTGGCAGCCTGCCCGGAGCTTCTGCTCCTCAACCGGGCGATGGGCCTCGGGCTCGACGCTCCCGCGACGGAGGAAAGTCTCGACGAGATCGTCCGCTTCTACGCGAGCTCGGGAGTGCCGTGGATGGTGCCGCTCGACCCCGGCGCCCGGCCGCCCGAGCTCGCGGCGTGGCTCGAGGCGCGTGGGTTCGCGCCAGGGTACGCGTGGATGAAGTTCCGAGCGCGGCGCTGAGCCGCCTCCCGCCATGCACACGGATCTGCGCGTCGAGGCGGCCGAGCCGAAGAACGCGGACGTGTTCGCACGCACCTTCCTCTCGGGCTACGGAGCGCCCGCGGGGCTCGCGGAGCTGGTCGCGGCGCTAGTCGGACGTCCCGGCTGGCACTGCTTCATCGCCTTCGACGGCGCCGCGCCTGCAGCGACCGGCGCCCTCTACGCGAGGGGAGCGCTCTGCTGGCTGGGGGTGGCTGCGACCCTCCCCGCGTGCCGAAGGCGCGGCGCCCAGGGCGCTCTCCTCGCCGCACGGATCCGCCGGGCGGCGGAGATCGGCTGTACGAGGCTCGTGACCGAGACGGGCGAGCGGACCGGCGACCGCCCGAGCGTCTCCTACCGCAACATCCTCCGCAGCGGCTTCGCGGAGAGCTACGTCCGCCCGAACTTCGTCGCCCCGGCTGGTAGGGTCGGCCGCTGATGGAAAAGCCTGCCCTCCTCATGATCGACGTCCAGCGGGAGTACTTCACGCGGGAGAGCCCGCTCTGGATCCCCGACGGGCCCCTCGTCCTCGAGCGCTTGCAGGGACTGCTCGAGCACGCCCGCGAGACCGGGACCGGTGTCGTCCACGTCCAGCACCACGAGGACGCCGGGGCCGAGGTCTTCCCGACCGGGACGGCGATGGTCGAGACGATGGACGAGGTCGCTCCCGCCGCGGGCGAGCCCCTGATCGTCAAGCACCTCCCCGGCTCGTTCGACGACACGGGCCTCGACGCCGTGCTCGCAGCCATGGGCGCCCGCACGGTCGTCGTCGCCGGCTTCATGACCCACATGTGCTGCGACACGACGGCGCGCGAGGCGCAGGCGCGCGGCTACGACGTCGTCTTCCTGACCGACGGCACGGCGACGCGCGACCTTGTCGGGCCGAGCGGGAAGACCATCCCCCATGCGGTCGTGCACGAGACGACGCTCGCGGCGCAGGCGGACGGCTTCTCGCGGCTCCTGGACGTCGCAGCGCTCCGCGCAGAGCTCGGGTGAGACGGGAGCTACCCGGCGGCTTCGAGCTCGACGACGACCGCGACCGCGTCGACGTCGCCGAGCTGCACCGCTTCCTCTCCACGGAGGCCTACTGGGCGCTCGGCCGCCCGCGCGAGACGGTCGCGCGGCTCGTGCGCGAGTCCTCGCGCGTCGTCGGCCTCTACCACGACGACTGCCTGGTCGGATTTGCGCGGGCCGTGTCGGACGGCGTCGCCTTCGCGTACCTCGCAGACGTCTACGTCCTGCGCGAGCACCGCGGGCGCGGGCTCGGGCTCGAGCTCGTCCGGGAGGCGGTCGAGGGGAGCCCGTTCGCCGACCGCAAGTGGCTCCTCCACACGGGCGACGCTCGCGGGCTGTACACGAAGCTCGGCTTCGGGCCGCCTTCCGAGCGGGTGATGGAGCGGGGTTAGCGCCCCGAACGAGGGGTCTCTCCCCCGGAAGGGGTACCCCTCACCCGGAAGAGGGATGCTCGGCGCGGCGGATGACGGAGATGCCCCACGCCGCGCCCGATCCGAAGAGCTCGTCCGGGTCGACCTCACCGAGCCAGCCGATGAAGTGCTTCTCGAGGTGGTCGGCCGTCGAGCCGTAGACCGCCGCTCGCTCGCGCACCGCCGCCGGCGACCCGGCGCGCTCGCCGCGCTCGAGCGCCTCATAGCGCTCCTCCGCAGCCGGCCCTTCCGCGTAGCCCTTGCCCACTGCTAGCGCGCCCTCCGGTGCACTATGTCCCGACGATCTCGATCGTTCGGGTGACGGTGACGCCGTTGATGTCGGTGGCCGTGATGCCGAGCGAGTAGCGATGGCCCTTCGCAGCGACGACCTCGGGCCGGAAGGAGAGCCAGCCGTCGCTCCCTAGCGGCGCGCTGGCGATCGCGTTGCCGAGGAAGTGACCGTTGTCGCTAATCGTGTAGTTGATTCCGACGAGCGCCCCCAGGGTGTCGTGAGCCTTGAGCTCGAGCGCCGAGACCATGACGACCGGGGTCGTGCCAGACTTGACCGTGAGGATCGCGTTCCTGGCGTCGAGGGCGGCGGCGAGCGGCGAGAAGGCCGCGAGCGCCGGCTTCGGTGTCCAGTTCAGGTCGTAGAGACCGCTCTGCCAGGAGAGCGGCGTGGAAAAGTCGTCCTTGAGGATGAACCAGATGAACATCTGGACGTCCGGGTTCGAGCGGGCAATC
>JBGPNP010000257.1:0-4446 GCA_041487575.1 Gaiellaceae bacterium
CCGGCCGTCGCCGCACTTGGGGTCTTCGGCCCCGGGGCTAGTCGTTTCCGTTGCCCTTGCCCTTGCCCTTGCCGTTGCCGTTGCCGTTGTTCTGGCTCTGGTTCTGGTTCTGGCCCTGGCTGTTGTTCTTGTTCTTCGCGAGCTCCTGCGCGGTGCAGGCGCCTGCGTGGTCGTTCCTGTGGCGCCTCAGGTGCGCCGCGGCGGCGTTCGCGCCGATGGTGAGAGTCTTCGCGTGGTTGCCCTTGCGGGTGATGTGGCAGATCGTGACCTTCTGGCCGGGCCCGTACTGGTCGTCGGAGGGCCCGTATTCGTCGTCGCCCGGCCCGTACTGGTACTGCGCGCCTGACTCGTTGCCGTGGCCCGGCTTCGCCATCGCGATCCCGCCGAGAGCGACGGTCATGACGAGGGCGAGCGCTGCCGCGGCGAGGACCCGGAGTTTCGGCTTTCTCGTGCTCGTGTTCTCCATCGCTCCTCTTCTCACTCGAAGTTGGGTCTACTTGCCTTGTACCGCAACAGACGCCGAAAGGGAAGGGTTTCTTGCGCCCTGCTTCAGGCGTTCTCGAGTATCCCGGCGAGCGCGAGCGCCGCGACGGCAACGAAGACCACCCCGGCGCCGATCTGGGCGGGCGGCGAGAGAGCGCGGGCCCGCTCCGGCCGGGCGGCGGCGAGGAGGGCCGCGCCGCAGGCGAGGGCGGCGAGCGTGACGGCGGGCATCTCCCAGTCCCAGTCCTGCGCGGCGTGGACGAGGAAGGCGGTGTAGGCGCCGGCCGCCGCCGGGACGAACGGGTTGGTGTGCGCCCGCGCGGCCGCCACGAGCGGCACGGCGAGCGCCGCGAAGAGGAGGGCGAGGCCCGCCGGCCCGAGTTCGGCGAGCGTCTCCAGGTAGAGGCTGTGGGCGTCGCGGACGTTCACGGGGGTCGGGCGGTAGAGGAGCCAGTACAGGTGGAACGTGCGGGCGCCCGAGCCGAGCCAGGGGTTCAGCACGTACTCGTGCCAGGCGACGCGCCAGTACTCCGCGCGGTCGCCCGGGATGTGGGCGGCGCGGGCGACGACGGCGACGAGGCCGGCCGCGGTCGCGAGGGCGAGCGCGGCGACCGCTATCGGCAGGCGCCCCAGCTCGGCGGCGGCGAGCGCGGCCACGCCGCAGCCGAGCGCGATCCAGGCGCCGCGGCTGTCGGTGAGGTAGAGCGTCGGGGCGAGGACGGCGATTGGTGCGGCGGCCAGGCCTCGGGCGAGGCCGCGTGAGCGCAGCGAGAGCCCGAGCGCGAGGAGGATGCCCATGGCGGCGAGGATCCCGAGCGCGTTCGCATACCCGATCGGCCGGAAGAGGAGCGTGCTCTCGTACGGGTCGACTCGCTTTCCCGACACCGCCCGGTCGAAGAGGGCATAGGCGGACACGGCCGTCGCCGCGGCGAGGACGCCGCCGAGGAGTCGGGGCGCGGAAGAGCGCCCGGCGACGAGCAGCAGGGCGCCTAGCCCGGCGACGTAGACGAGGGCGCGCTGGGCGTCGAGCCGGGACTCGTGCGGCAGGTCTGACCAGAGCATGGAAAGCGCGGTCCAGGCGGCGAAGGCCGTGATGGCGCCTAAGGCGACGAGGTCGAGTCGGCCGACGGCGATCCGGCTGCGCAGGAGGAGCGCCATCCCGGCCGCGGCGCACAGGGCGATCGTGCTCCAGCCCCAGGAGCGCGGGAAGTAGCCGCCGTCGGCCACGGCGAGGGCGAAGACGGTGACGAAGGCCGCGAGCGCGGGGGCGGGATCGAGGCGGGCGAGGGGTTCGAGGCGCAGGTCCTCTAGTGTGGCTCAGCCGGCGGACTCCGCCTTCCGGAGGCCTCGGAGCGCCCAGGCCGCGAAGCCCACCGCGAGCGCGCCGCCGAGGCCGAACGCGAGCCCGATCCCCGACGGGTCGCCGGCGATGAGGCTCCGGCCGGCCTCCATGATCAGGCTGACCGGGTTCACGCTCGCGACCGCGTGGATCCAGCCGCGCAGGAGATCGAGCGGGACGTAGACCGGGGCCAGGAAGAGCGAGACGAACACCGGCACCTGCATCAGGGGCCCGGCCTGGACTGTGCGCAGCCGCATGGCGACCCCGGCTGCCCAGAGCCCGCCGGCGACGTTGACGAGGAGCGCGAGCGCGTAGAGGCCGGCGAGGTCGACCCCGCTCCCGCCGACGCGCATTCCCGTCGCGAGCGCGATCGCCGTGATCAGGAGCGCGATGAAGCTCCAGCGGCCGAGCGCGGCGAGCGAGTAGCCGGCGACGATGGCGCTGCGCCGAGGCGCGGCGAGGAGGAAGCGGCGGGCGAAGCGCGACTCGAAGTCGCGCGCGATCGCGAAGCCGGTGAAGACGCCGCCGAACGCCGCCGACTGCAGGAGGACGAAGACGAACTGGAAGGCCGTGTAGCCGGCCGGGAAGTCGAACCCGGGCACGTGCCGCAGGCGCGAGAGCCCGCCGGCGAAGGTGGCGAAGAAGAGGAGCGGGAAGAGGAGCCCAGGCAGGACGAGTGCGAGGGTCGTGAAGTACGTATGGAGGTTCCGCCAGGCAACGGCCAGCGCGACCGAGCGGAAGCGCGAGCGCCTCACTGTGCCGCCACCCCCCGAACATCCTCCCGAGCGAAGCGAAGGGACACACTCGCCCCGCGGAAAATGCGAAGCATTTTTCGTGGATGACTCACGTGCGGGCCAACCTTCCGCGCAGCGAGCGGTCGGCGGCCAGGAGGCCGGCCGCGGCGATCGCCACCGCGATCCCGAAGCCGAGCGCGAGTGCCTGCCCGTCCCAGCCCTCGACGACGAGACTCCTGATCGCCTCGATCAGGTAGGAGACCGGGTTCACCGTCGCGGCCGTCCGGAACCAGCCGATCTCGATCAGGTTTCGCGGGAGGTTCATCGAGGAGAGAAAGAGAAGGGCGAACAGGAGCGGGAAGAGCCCTTGCACTGCCTCCCCGGAACCGGTGCGGAGCGCCATGACGACCCCGATCGAGCCGAAGGCGAGGCCGATGAGGACGGAGAGGACGACGATGACGGCGGCGCCCGCCGGGCCGGCCTCGATGCGCGCGCCGGCGATCAGGCCGACGGCGAGGTAGACGACCGCCTGGACGAGGCCGAGGGCGATCACGCCGCCGAGCTGGCCCGCCAGGAGGGCGCCGCCCCGCAGCGGCGTGAGGGCGAGGCGGTTGAGGAAGCCGGTCTGGATATCGCGTGCCAGGTCCGTGCCGGCGTTCGACGTCGCGAAGAGCGCGCCCTGCATGAAGGTGAAGGCGAGCGCGAAGTCGAGGAAGGAGTCGCTCGGGAAGCCGCGGATGCGCGTTGCCGAGGCGAGCCCGCCGCTGTTGACGGCCAGCAGCATGAGCGGGAAGAGGAGCGAGGGCACGACGCTCGCCGGCTGGCGGAGCGTCCGCACGACGGAGCGGCGCGCGAGATGGCCTACCTGGGCGGCGAGTCCCGAGCTCATCGCAGGGACTGGGGCTCGTCGCCCGAGCCCTCGAGCCGGTGGCCGGTCTTCGCCAGGAAGACGTCGTCGAGCGTCGGCGCGTGGAGCCGGATGTCGGCGAGGGCGAGGCGCTCCGCGTCGAGGGCGCGGACGACGTCGGCGAGCCCGTCGTGGCCTGTGAGGCGCACGGCCGCGGCGCGCGGCGACCCCCGCGTCGGCTCGCCGAAGCGGGCGAGAACCACCGCGACCGCCTCACGTTGCGAGGGGTCGAGGGGCTCGGCCTCGACGGTCGGCCTCCCGATCTCCGCCTTGAGCGCCGCAGGCGTCCCCTCGGCAACGAGGCGGCCGTGGTCGATGATCCCGATCCGGTCGGCGAGGACGTCCGCCTCCTCGAGATACTGCGTGGTCAGGAAGACCGTGACCCCGTCCTCGCGGGCGAGGCGACTCACCTCCTGCCAGAGGGCGCTCCGGCTCTGGATGTCCAGGCCGGTCGTCGGCTCGTCGAGGAAGAGGACGCGCGGCCCGTGGACGAGCGCGAGCGCGAGGTCGAGCCGCCGCTTCATGCCGCCCGAGTAGCCCTTCACCTTGCGGTCGGCCGCATCCGAAAGGCCAACACGCTCGAGGAGCTCGGCCGTGCGTGTCGGCCGCTCGGCGCGAGGAATTCCCTGGAGTGTCGCCTGCAAGCGCAGATGATCGCGGCCGGTGAGGAGTGGGTCGAGCGCGGCCTCCTGCAGGGCAGCACCGATCGCGGCGCGCACCTTCGGTCCGTCGTGGACGACATCGAAGCCGGCGACGCGCGCGGAGCCGGCCGACGGGGGCAGCAGCGTGGTCAGCATCAGCACCGTGGTCGACTTGCCGGCGCCGTTCGGCCCGAGGAAGCCGTAGATCTCGCCCCCGTCGACGTGGAGGTCGATCCCGTCGACCGCGCGGAGCGTCTTGAAGTCGCGAACGAGCCCCTCGACGACGATGCTGTTGTCCGCGCTCACCGAGCGGACGTTACCGGCGCGACGTGTTGTTTCGCG
>JBGPNP010000258.1:0-4429 GCA_041487575.1 Gaiellaceae bacterium
ACCACCTGCCGGCCGGGACGCGCATGACCGGCCCCGCCGTCGTCGACCAGCTCGACTCGACGACTCTGATACCGCCGGGCGTCGCGGCCGAGGTCGACGAGTGGCTGAACATCCGGATGCACGTCGGGGACAGCTCATGAGCTATCCGCGAAAAGCCGCGAAAAATGCTTCGCATTTTCCGCGGGGGAATAGTTGGTCCCGTCGCTTCGCTCGGGAGGATGTTCCGGAGGAGATCGCTCCATGAGTCTCGTCAGCAAACGCGGGCTCGACCCGGTCACCTTCGAGGTCCTGAAGAACGCCTTCATCACGACCGTGGATCAGATGGCCGAACAGATTCTCCGGACCTGCCACTCGTTCGTCATCTACGCCCGGGACTTCTCGAACGCGATCTGCGACGTGAACGGCAACACGATCATGCAGGGAAGCCAGGACATCGCCGTCCACGTCGGCACTCTCCACTTCACCTGCAAGGCGATCATCGACGCCTTCCAAGGCGACATGCACCCGGGCGACGTCTACGCCATGAACGACCCCTACCTGGGCGGGACGCACTTCAACGACGTGCGCATCGTGCGCCCGATCTTCCACGGAGACGAGCTGATCGCCTTCGCCCTCTCCAACGGACACTGGGCGGACGTCGGCGGGAGCGTCCCCGGCTCCTTCGACATCAACGCGAAGGAGCACTTCCAGGAGGGCCTGCGGATCACGCCCGTGCGGGTCTGGGACCGGGGCCGCTACCTCGGCGACGTCGTCCGGATGATCGTCTCGAACACGCGGGCTGCGAGCGACGCGGAGGGCGACCTGCACGCCCAGGCCGAGTCGACGCGGGTGGCCGAGCGCGAGATCCTCCGCCTCGCCGACAAGTACGGCCGCGACACCATTCTCACCGCGTTCGCCGAGGTGCAGGACTACGTCGAGCGGCTGACACGCCAGCGCGTGGCCGAGCTTCCCGACGGCACCTGGGAGACGGTCGACTACATGGACCAAGACCCGGCAGGCGAGGAGGGCCTGATCCCGATCCACGTCAAGCTGACGATCGACGGCGACCAGATCCACTACGACCTCTCGGGGTCGCACCCCGTCGTCGGCTCCTTCCTCAACTCGGCCTTCGGGACGACCTTCTCCGGGGTGATCGCGGGCACGAAGACCTTCTTCCCCGACGTTCCGCTCAACTCGGGCTTCTACCGCGTCGTCACGGTCGACATGGGCCCCGAGGGCACCGTCGTGAACGCCCCGTGGCCCGTCGCGGTCACGGGCTTCTGCTCGGGGCCGTACGAGAAGATCATGAACTCGTGCTTCGAGCTCTGGTCCGAGCTCATGCCAGAGCGGGCGCTCGCCTGCTCCTTCAACCTCGAGTACCTCCTCGTCGGCGGCCGCGACGCCCGCCGCCCCGGCCGGCCGATGTTCATGTGGTACGACTGGATGGTCGGCGGCTGGGGCGGCCGCTACGACAGGGACGGCTCGAGCGGGACGGCTCCCATCTTCGGCGTGGGGCTCGCCGTCCAGCCGCTCGAGGGCCAGGAGCGGCTGAGCCCGGTTCTCACCACCGGGCACGAGTTCGTGCCCGACTCCGGCGGGCCGGGAAGATACCGCGGCGGCCTCGGGGTCGAGAAGGGCGGGACGCTCACCGACGCCGAGGGCACGGTCATGTCCTATCTCTGCGACCGCGCCCGCTCGATCACCTGGGGAGTCAAGGGCGGGCTTCCCTCGATCCCGCACGGCGTCTGGCTGAACAAGGGCACCGAGGAGGAGCGCTTCCTCGGCGCCGTCTTCTCGGGCGTCCCGATCGTGCCGGGCGACACCTTCACGCGGCCCTCGGCCGGCGGCGGCGGCTTCGGCGATCCGCTCGAACGGGACCCGGAGGCCGTCAGAGAGGACGTGACGGACGGGTACGTGACGGTCGAGCGGGCGGCTAAGGACTACGGCGTCGTCGTTCGCGAAGTGGATCCAGAGCTCGCCGAGTACGCGGTCGATCTCGACGCCACCGGGCGCGAGCGGGAGCGGATCCGCTCGCAGCGGCGAGGCTGGCTCGAGGAGGACCCGGCGTCGGTCGCCGGCCGCTACCGCTCGGGCGAGCTCGACCTCCTCGACGTCATCCGCCGCCACGGCGTCATCCTCGACTGGGGCACCGGCGAGCTCCTGCCCCGGACGACGGAGCAGTTCCGTGCGATGCTCCACCGGCGGTCAGCGGCGTACTGGCCTTCCAAATGAGACGTTACGAGCAGCCTCGCCCGGCGCCGAGGTCGAGGCCGCCGCCTCGATCAAGTCCGCAGGCGGGTAGAACCGGCGTGGCTCGCCGGAGCGTGAGAGCCTTCCCCATTCGAGACTGGAGGTAGAACGTGCCCGGAAGCATCAAGAGACCCAGGCGGTTGATAGCCGCAATCGCCCTCGCCGTCGGCGTCGTACTCGCGACCTCGCTCGCCGCGACCGCAGGGCGAAGCGCAAGCAGCATCCTGATCGGGATCTCGGCGGCGAAGACCGGCATCCTCGCCCCCTACGACCTGCAGTCGGCCCAGCTCTTCCAGATGCGCATCGACCAGATCAACAAGGCCGGCGGCGTGCTCGGGAAGCAGATCAAGGTCGAGTGGATCGACACGAAGTCGGACAAGGCTCTCGCGGCGACGAACGCCGAGGAGCTGATCGGAAAGGGTGCGGTGGCCATCATCGCCACCTGCGACTTCGACTTCTCCTTCCCGGCGATCAACGCCGCCCGCGGCCACAAGGTCCCGGGCATCGCGCTGTGCGCTTCGTCGCCGAAGGTCGCCACGCCGGCGATCGTCGGCCCGTACGGCGGCTCGATGGGCCTCGGCTCCGATGCCGAGGGGGTCGCGGGAGCGGAGTGGTTCCGGCAGAACAAGCCAACGCTGAAGCGTGCTTACATCTTCAAGGACACCTCGCTCGAGTACTCGAAGGCGACGGCGGACTACTTCAAGGCCCGCTGGAAGCAGCTCGGCGGCTCGGTCTGCGGCGAGGACACGTTCGTCGGCGGGGCGAACCTCGACCTCTCCTCGCAGATCACGCGGCTGCGCGGCAAGGTCAGCGGTTGTGACGTCATCTACGACGGCTCGTGGCAGCCCTTCGGCTCGCAGCTCATCCGGGCGGTTCGGGACGCCGGCATCAAGACCGCCATCCTCACGAACGCGTCGGTCAACGGCACCCTCGTGAAGCAGGTGGCCGGGAACGTCTCCAACTTCTACGCGCTGGGCTTCGCCTGCCTGCCCACGTACTGCTCGGGCACGCAGACGCCGCTCGTCCGGACGATCGCCCAGCAGTTCAAGGCGAAGTACGGGCAGGTGCTCGGGAACCACTACGCGCTCCCCGGCTACGCGCTCGCCAACGCGCTCGTCGGGGCGATCAAGAGGGCGGGCTCGACCGACGGTACGAAGATCGCGAACGCTCTCTTCGGCTCGGGCCTCGTGATCGACTACTTCGGCAGCAACATGAAGTTCACGGCGAAGTGCCACCGGCCGCAGCCTGCCGCCTACTCGGTCGAGCAGTTCACGAACGGCGTGGACAAGCAGATCGGCACCGCAGCGGTCCAGTCGATCCCGAACATCGGCGACGGCAGCCCGTGCTCGGGCAAGCCGCCGAGCGTCGGCTAGTCAGGCGGATCCGAACAGAACAGATGAATACGCTGTCGACGGCTCGGCCCCGATGAAGCTCGCCGCGGAGGGTATCCGCGTCCACTTCGAGGGCGTCCGGGCCGTCGACGGCGTCGACCTCACCCTGGAGCAGGGCGAGATCGTCGGCCTAATCGGCCCGAACGGGGCCGGCAAGACGACGTTCATGAACGCCGTCAGCGGCTTCGTGCCACTCACGGGTGGCAAGGTGATGCTCGACGGCGTCGACGCCACGGGCTGGCCGCCGCAGCGGCTCGTCCGCCACGGGCTCGTCCGCACGTTCCAGGACGTGGCGACCTTCCAGGGCCTCTCCGTCTTCGAGAACGTCGAGCTCGGAGCCCTCGGTGCCGGCCTCTCCCGCCGGAGGGCGCGGACACGGGCCTCGGAGCTGATCGAGGAGATGGGTCTGACCCACGTCGCCCGGCTGCCCGCGTCGGCGCTCCCGCACGGCGACGAGCGCCGGGTGGGGATCGCCCGCGCGGTCGCGGTCGGGCCGAAGTTCCTCCTGCTCGACGAGCCGGCGGCCGGCCTGGACGACGTCGAGAGCGCGGAGCTCACACGGCGGATCGCCCAGATTCGCGACCAGACCGGCTGCGGCGTGCTCCTGGTCGAGCACGACATGCGAATCATCTTCCGCGTCTGCGAGCGGATCCAAGTGCTCGACTACGGCAAGTCGATCGCCGTCGGCTCACCAGAGGAGATCCGCACGAGCCGGGCCGTGATCGCCGCCTACCTGGGCGCGAAGGGGGCTGAGATTGCTCAAGCTCAGTGAGCTCTCGGTCTCCTACGGCCGCATCGCGGCCGTCCAG
>JBGPNP010000259.1:0-4422 GCA_041487575.1 Gaiellaceae bacterium
CATCAGCGTCCCTCCCACGTCGTTCACGCCGGCCGCGAGGCACGCCTTCACACCCTCTTCGCCCATCTTCACCCAGGAAACTTGGATGTTCGTGATGAACGGGTGCAGGGCCAGCCGCGCGACCGCGTGCATGAGGATTGCCTCACGGAAGGTCGGGCCGGGGCGGGCGCGGCCCTTGAGGTAGATCGGCGCCTCCATGTGGACGAACGGGAGCGGCACGAACTCGGTGAATCCGCCCGTCCGCTTCTGCTGATTGCGCAGGGCGAGGAGGTGGCGGGCCCAACTCCGCGGACCCTCGACGTGGCCGTACATGATCGTCGTGGTCGAGCGTAGCCCGGCGCGATGGGCGGCGTCGTGGACCTCGAGCCACTGCGCGGTCGTCACCTTGTCCGGGCAGATGACGGCGCGGACCTCGTCGTCGAGGATCTCGGCGGCCGTCCCGGGGAGGGAGGCGAGCCCGACCGCACGGAGCCGTTGAAGGTAGTCCACGAGCGGGACCCCGAGGGTCGCCGCGCCCTGCCAGACCTCGAGCGCCGAGAAAGCGTGCACGTGCAGGTCGGAGAGCTCGCGCTTGATCGCCTCGCAGACCTCCGCGTAGTAGTCGCCCGTGAAGCCGGGGTGGATGCCGCCCTGGAGGCAGACCTCGACCGCCCCGCGCTTCCAGGCCTCGTGGCAGCGGCGGACGATCTCCTCGAGCGGGACGACGTAGGCGGGCCCGCGCAGGTTCTCGGCGAGCTTTCCCTTCGAGAAGGCGCAGAAGCCGCAACGGAAGTAGCAGACATTCGTGTAGTTGATGTTCCGCGTGACGACGTAGGAGACGGTGTCGCCGCAGACCTCGCGCCGGAGGCGGTCGGCGGAGTCGAGCACGGCGCGGAGAGAGGGTCCGCGGGCGCGGAAGAGCGCCTCGACGTCGTCCAGGTCGAGCTCGTCCTCCTCGCAGACCTTGGCGAGGGCTACGCTGACCGGCTCTTCCGGACGTGTCCTGGGGCCTGGCACCGGGACCCGGCTGGAAGGGACAGGAGTCGCCGCTCCCGCCGCCCAGCGGTCTCCTCCGAGCTCCTCGCGGACCTGGGCGAGGGCCACGCTGACCGGCTCTTCAGGACCTGTCCTGGGGCCTGGCACCGGGATATGGCTGGAAGAGACAGGACTCGCTGCCCCCGCCGCCCAGAGGCCTTCCCGGGCGAGGCCCGTTGCGTCGGCTCGGTGCAGGACCGCCGTCGCCACCGCGGGCTCGCACCAGCGTTCGAGGTCGGCGACGTACTCCGGGTAGATGGGGAGCCGTGGCGCGAGCACCAGGCCGCGCGCCTCGGTCGCCTCGCGCAGGCGCTCGATCTCCGGCCACGGGGCTTCCGGGTTGACGTGGTCGATCGTCACCGGGGACACGCCGCCCCAGTCGTTGATACCCGCGTCGAGGAGCTGTGGGAACTCGCCGTAGGAGAGGTTCGGCGGGCACTGGACGTTCATCTCCGGGCCGAGGACGACGCGCGCGGCCGCGGCCGTCCAGAGGAGCTCCTCGAGCGACGGCTCCGGGTGGGCGAACATCCGGGTCCCCGGCTTCGCGCGGAAGTTCTGGACGATCACCTCCTGGATGTGCCCGTACCGCTCGTGGAGGTCGCGGATCGCGAGCAGCGCCTCGATCCGTTCCGCGCGGGTCTCGCCGATGCCGATGAGGATCCCGGTCGTGAACGGGATCGAGAGCTCGCCTGCGAGCCGCAGGGTCTCGAGCCTGCGCGCGGGGATCTTGTCCGGTGAGCCGTAATGCGGCCCGCCCTTCGCGGAGAGCCGGTCCGAAGCCGTCTCGAGCATGATCCCCTGGGACGCCGTCAGACCGCGCAGGAGCGAGAGCTCGTCGGCGGTCATGACCCCGGGGTTCGCGTGGGGGAGGAGCCCGGTCTCGTCGAGGACGAGCCGGCACGCCGCGGCGAGGTACTCGATCGTCGTCTCGTAGCCGAGCGCGGCAAGCTCCTCGCGGGCGGCCCGGTAGCGCAGCTCGGGCTTGTCGCCCAGCGTGAAGAGCGCCTCGTGGCAGCCCGCCTCGGCGCCGGCAGCGGCGACCGTGAGCACCTCCTCGGGAGTCAGGTACGCGCGCTCACCCCGCCTGGGCGGCTGCGCGAAGGTGCAGTAGTGGCAGACGTCCCGGCAGAGCTTGGTCAGCGGGATGAAGACCTTGGGCGAGTACGTGACGAGCGTGCCCTTGCCGGCCCGGCGCAGGGCCCGCGCCTGCTCGAGGAGCTCCGGGAGCGGCACGTCGAGCAGCGCGAGCGGGTCGGTCACGTGCTCAGGATATCCACGAGTTGCAGCGTCTCCCGGGCGACGGCGATGCGTCCCTCGACGGTGGCCATCAGGGTCGGCCCGGCGGCCGCGCGTAGCCCGAGCGCCTCGAGCGCGGGCACGTCCTCTGCGTCGGCGAGATCGACGAGCATGTGCGTGAGGAAGTCCGAGTAGCGCCCGGCGACGGCGCGGGCGCTCGCTTCGCCTGCGAGCGAGCGGAGCATCCGGTCGGCCGGCCCCTTGATCGCGCGCCCGGCGACGATCGGGCTCACGGCGACGACCGGCCCGTTCCGTGCGGCGATCGTCCGGCGGATGCCGGGGACGGCGAGGATGGGCTCGATCGAGAGGAACGGGTTCGACGGCGCGACGACGACGGCGTCGGCGCCCGCGAGCGCCTCGAGGACACCGGGAGCCGGGCGCGCGTCATCGGCGCCCGCATAGCGAACGGCGAGGGCCTCGTCCTCGTGGCGGCGCCGGACGAAGTACGTCTGGAAGTCGAGCTCGCCGGCCTCCGTCGTCACGAACGTACGCACCGGGTCGTCCGTGGCGGGGAGGAGCCGGATCGAGAGGCCGAAGCGCTCCGCGACGTCGCGCATCACCGCCGAGAGCGGCTCGCCGCGGCGCAATCGCTCCGTCCGGACGAGGTGGAGCCCGATGTCGCCGTCCGAGAGGTGGAACCAGTCGTCGCCGCCGAGCTGCGAGGCGACCGCGAGCGCGCCCGCCGTGTCGCCCGCGAGACCCCAGCCACGCTCGGGCTCGACGACCCCTGCGAGCGTGTAGACGACCGTGTCGAGGTCGGGGGAGACGTGCAGCCCGAGGATCTCGAGGTCGTCGGCGACGTTACCGACGACCGTCACCGACTCCGGCGGGACGACGCGGACGAGCCCGTCCAGGAAGCGCGCGGCGCCGACGCCGCCGGCTAGAACAGTGAGCTCCATAGGGAGATTCTGTAGCGTTGAGCGGGTGGAGGCTCGCGCGCACGTCCTTGTCCCGCTCAAACGCCTGGGGGAGGCCAAGTCTCGCCTCGCGGGGCTCCTGCCTCCAGCCGGGCGCGCCGAGCTCATGCAGGCCATGCTCGCCGACGTTCTCGATGCCGTCGTCGCGGCCCGCTGTGCCGAGGCGGTGACGATCGTGTCGTCGGAGCCGGCGGCCGAGGCGCTCGCCCGGGCGCACGGCGTCGGCTGGTGGGACGACCGCGGCCTGGCCTGGAACGACGCCCTCGCGGCCGCGATGCGCGAGGTCGTCACGGAGCCCGTCGCGACGATCGTGTCAGCGGACATCCCGCTCGTCACCGCGACCGACGTCGACGAGCTCGTCATCGTCACGCCGCCGCGCGGAGTCGCCGTCGGCCGGGCGACCGACGGCGGCACGAACGCGGTCTCGCTCCGCCCGCCGGGCGTGCTCGAGACCTGTTTCGGCGCGCCCGGAAGCGCCGCGCTCCACGTTGAGCGCGCGCGCGGCCTCGGGCTCGAGGGCGTCCTCGTCGACCGGCCCGGGCTCGCGCTCGACCTCGACACGCCCGAGGACGTCGAGCGCCTGCTCGCGGCGCGGCGCCCCACCCGCACGAGCTCTCTCCTGTCCCTCGCCCTCGCCCGAGAGGTTGCCCAATGAGCAGCATCCGCTTCGGCTACAAGGCCTCCGCCGAGCAGTTCGGGCCCCGCGAGCTGCTCGACTTCTCCGTGCACGCGGAGGAGGTCGGCCTCGACATCCTCGCGGTCTCGGACCACTTCCAGCCCTGGCGCCACTCGACGGGCCGCGCGCCGAACGCGCTCGTCTGGCTCGGCGCCCTCGCAGCGCGGACGGAGCGGGCGCACATCGGGACGAGCGTCCTCACCCCGACGCTTCGCTACCACCCCGCGATCGTCGCGCAGGCGTTCGGCACGCTCGCGCAGCTCGCTCCAGGTCGCGTCTTTCTCGGGGTGGGCACCGGCGAGGCGATGAACGAGACGCCCGCGACCGGCCTCGAATGGCCCGCGTTCAGGGAGCGCTTCGACCGCCTCGTCGAAGCGATCGAGCTCAAGCGGCTTCTCTGGGCCGAGGAGCGGGTGAGCTTCGAGGGGAAGTACTACCGGACCGAGCGGGCGACGATCTACGAGCGGCCCGAGCGCCCGATCCCGATCTACGTCGCCGCCTCGGGAGCGCGGACGGCGC
>JBGPNP010000260.1:0-4414 GCA_041487575.1 Gaiellaceae bacterium
GGTGGACGGCTTCCGCACCGACGTCGGCAAGCTCGCCGACCTCGGGAACCGCGGCGTCGACCTCCTGCTCGGCGACTCGACGAACGCGGAGCGCCCGGGCGTGACGCCCTCGGAGCGCACCGTGGGCGAGGCTTTCCGGGCCATCATCCCGCAGCGCAAGGGTCGGATCCTCATCGCCTCGTTCGCGTCCAACGTCCACCGGATGCAGCAGGCGATCGAGGTCGCCGGCGAGACGGGCCGCAGGGTCGCGATCGTCGGCCGCTCCCTCCGCAAGAACATCAATATCGCCCGCAACCTCGGCTACATGGACGTCCCCGACGACATCCTCGTCAAGCCGACCGACCTCGGCGAGCTCCGGCCGGAGGAGACGATGATCCTCTGCACCGGAAGCCAGGGTGAGCCGATGTCGGCGCTGACGCGGATGGCCTACCGCGACCACTCGAACGTCACGGTCTCCGAGGGCGACACCGTCATCATCTCCGCGAAGCCGGTGCCGGGGAACGAGCTCCGCGTGCACGACACGATCAACGGCCTCACGCGGCTCGGCGCCGAGGTGCTCCACCAGGAGATCGCGCCGGTCCACGTCTCCGGCCACGGGAACGCCGAGGAGATGCGCACCGTGATCGCGCTCCTCCGGCCCCGGAACGTCATGCCCGTCCACGGCGAGTTCCGGATGCAGACGGCGCAGGCGCGGCTCGCCCGCGACGTGGGCGTCCCGGGCGACCGCATCGTCATCGCCGAGAACGGCTCCGTCGTCGAGATGCGCGCCGGCATCGTCCGGGTCACAGGGCAAGTCGAGGCGGGCGTGACCTTCGTGGACGGGCTTGGAGTGGGGGACGTCCGGGACGTCGCGCTCCGCGACCGCCGCCACCTCTCGGAGGACGGCGTCCTCATCGTCGTCGCGACGATCGGCGGCCGCAACGGCCGCGAGATCGAGACGCCCGAGGTGATCGCGCGCGGCTTCGGCGAGGCGGGGCCGCTCCTGGAGGAGGCTCGCACGGAGGCCGAGCGGGCGCTCGCGGAATGCCTCGCCCAGGACATCGTCGAGCTCAAGCTGCTCCAGGAGCACATCCACGACGCGGTGGCGCACCTCGTCCACCAGCGCACCGGCCGGCGGCCGATGATC
This sequence comes from Gaiellaceae bacterium, assembly GCA_041487575.1. Lineage (GTDB taxonomy): Bacteria > Actinomycetota > Thermoleophilia > Gaiellales > Gaiellaceae > JBGPNP01. The sequence continues at coordinate 1,127 of JBGPNP010000260.1, forward strand.
CTGCCGGTCGTCGTCGAGGTCTAGGAGCTCCTGTACTCGGTCAAGTGAGGCGCGGGCGCCGCCGTTCCTGTTATCTGTAGGGAGGTGGAAGAGTCCGACGGACACGGCTGGGCCCGCCTCGTACGCTCGTACGGCGTCACGGAGGCAACCGTAACGCGTCTCGTCGGCTCGCTGAGGGCGAGCGAGGCGGCAGCGCTCTCCTTCTGCCGGCTCCTCGACCGCTGGGCGAAGGGCGAGCCAGAACCCTCGTCGCCGGGATTGCGCCAGGCAGCGCTGCGACGCGCGGCCGAGCGCGCGGAGACCGCGCTCGCCGGGCTCGAAAAGCCGCTCGAGCGCTTCCTGCTCGAGCTCGAGCCGGACATCGCCGAGGGCCGCTCCTGGTACGGCGAGCCGGGAGCGGGGGAGGTGCTCGAGTGGGATGCCGTCCTCCGCCGCGCCGGCGTTTCGCTCTGCCCGCGGCGGGTCGCCCAGGCGTATCTCGAGCTCGCCGTCCTCGTGCGGGCGCTCCAGGGGCTCTCGGACTCGGCCCGGATGGAGGCGCCGCCGGACCGCTCCTCGCTCTGGGCCGGTCTCTTCGACCTGCGCGAGAACCTCTTCGAGAGCGCCGTCAACGACCTGCGCGCGCTTGCCGCCTAGCGCTTCCTGGCCGCGGCCAGAAAGCGCTAAAGATCCATTCGATGAGTGACTTCCCCGATCAAACGGTGGGCCGAAGGCCAGCGCTTCCCGGCCAGAGCCGGGAAGCGCTAAGGGATCAAACTGGATTGAGTAACTCTCCTACGCAAACTTCCGACCGCAGGCCGAAAGTTTGCGTTGTCGGCTCGATCAACCTCGATCTCGTCGCGCGCTGCGAGCGACTGCCGCAGCCCGGCGAGACCGTCACGGACGCGTCGTTCGAGCGCGTTCCGGGCGGGAAGGGCGCCAACCAGGCCGTCGCGGCGGCCCGGCTCGGCGCCGACGTGAAGATGATCGGCTGCGTCGGAAACGACTCCTTCGCAGAGGAGGCGCTGGCCGGCCTCATCGAGGCCGGAGTGGAGCTCGCCGTCGCAACGGCCGACGGGCCCACCGGGGTCGCTCTCATCCTCGTCGACGGCCGCGGCGAGAATGTCATCGTCGTGGCTCCAGGGGCGAACTGGACGCTGGGTCCAGACGATGTCGCGATCGATCCTGCGGAGGGCGTGCTCTGCCAGCTCGAGGTGCCGCTCGAGACCGTTGCGGCTGCGGCACGGCGGGCGACCGGGTTCTTCTGCCTGAACGCCGCGCCGGCCCGATCGGTGCCGCTCGAGGTCATCGAGCGGGCCGACCTGATCGTCGTCAACCGCTTCGAGCACGAGCTGCTCGGCCCGGCGGCGCAAGGGCTCGTCGCTCTCACGCTCGGAGCGGAGGGGGCCGTGCTCTTCGAGGGTGGGAGGGAGGTTGCCCGCGCCCGCCCGCCGAGGGTCGAGGCGGTCGACGGCACAGCGGCCGGAGACGCATTCTGCGCGGGCCTTCTCGTCTCGCTGCTCGAAGGCCGCTCCCGCGGGGAAGCGTTGACCCGTGCCTGCGCCGCGGGCGCGCTCGCCGCGTCGCGGCCGGGCGCCCAGCCGTCCCTTCCCACCGCCGCCGAGGTGGACGCCATACTCGCCGCATGACTCCGATCCCGGTCATCCTCGACTGCGACCCCGGGCACGACGACGCGATCGCGCTCCTCCTCGCGCTCGCGAGCCCGGAGGTCGAGCTCCTCGGCGTCACGACCGTCGCCGGGAACCAGACGCTCGCGAAGACGACCGCGAACGCGCTCCGCGTCCTCGAGCTCGCGGGTCGCTCGGACATCCCGGTCGCGGCCGGCTCGGACCGGCCGCTCGTGCGGGACCTCCACGTCGCCTCGTACGTCCACGGTGAAACGGGGATGGACGGCCCAGTCCTCCCGCCGCCGCAGGGGAGCCCGGTGGCGCAACACGCGGTCGACTTCATCGCAGGGCTGGTCGCCGCGTCCCCGCGTCCCGTGACGCTCATCCCGACCGGGCCGCTGACGAACGTCGCCCTCCTGCTCGCGCGCCACCCGGCGGCGGCGGAGCGGCTCGAGCGCATCGTCCTCATGGGCGGCGCGATCGCCGAGGGGAACGTCACGCCGGCTGCCGAGTTCAACGTCTGGGCCGACCCGGAGGCCGCGCGGCGCGTGTTCGAGAGCGGCCTCGACGTGACGATGATCGGGCTCGACGTCACGCACAAGGCCCTTGTCACGCCCGAGCACGGGGCGCGCCTCCGCGCGTCGGGCCGGGTGGGGGCGGTCGTCGCCGACCTCCTCGACTTCTTCTACGAGTTCCACCGTGGGACGTACGGCTTCCCCGGCTCGCCCGTCCACGACGCCGTTGCGGTAGCGCACGTCGTTTCGCCCGGCCTCGTCGAGACCCTCGAGCGACGCGTGGACGTCGAGTGTGGCTCGGAACTCTGCCGTGGCCGTACGGTCGTCGACCTCTGGAGGCGCACGGGCAGGGAGCCGAACGCGAGGGTCGGCGTGGGGATCGATGCGGACGCGTTCGTCTCGCTCCTGCTCGAGCGCCTCGCGACGTTCCCGTAGGGCAGGAGGGCGGCGTGCGGCCGCGAACTCACCGCCATGGCGAAGAGACGTCGCCCGTCGCGCCTGCGTCCGAAGACGCCGGCGCGCGTGAAGAAGACCAAGCGAGCCCGGGACCCGCGCGGCCGGCACCATCACGAGCTGATCGGGCTCGGCCTCGTCTCTCTGGGCGCGTTCACCGCGGCGGTGCTCTGGCTCGGCTGGGACGGCGGCCTCGTCGGCGAGAAGCTCACGGCCTGGCTCGCCGCCGCCGCCGGCGACGCCCGGCTCGCGCTGCCGCTCGTCCTCCTCGCCGTCGGGGGCCTCATGGTCGGCCGCTCCGGGCTCGTCGACGTCGCCCCCTTCCGGACCGGCCTCGTCCTCGTCTGCTTCGGCCTCATGACGGCGCTCGGGGGCGAGCGTGGCGGCGCGATCGGGCGAGCGCTCGACGCCGTCTTCCAGCGCCTCCTGGGCGGCACCGGAACCGTCGTCCTCGCGGCTTTCGCTCTCGTCGCCGGCTCGGTCCTGGTCACGGGAGCCTCGCTCGGCGCGATCCTCCGCCACTCGGCCAGGGTCGCCCGGGACACGGCGCTCGCGGCCCGGCGGTCGGTCGCCGCCGCCCGGCCCGCGCCCGCGCTCGCGCCTGCGCCGGCGCGCGGGCCGGAGCCGCGCAGGCCGCCCGTCGACGGCGAGAAGGCCTTCCCGGATGTCGTGCTCGAGCGTCCGGAGAGCCCGGTCCAGCCGCGCCTCGTCGA
>JBGPNP010000261.1:0-4399 GCA_041487575.1 Gaiellaceae bacterium
CGAGACGATCTCGTCGGCGATCGCCCGGTAGCCCTCGACTCCGTACGGGTTCCCTGCGCCGGCGAGCGACGGGTCGCTCGCGGTCGCGGGGTGCCAGCCTCGGTCGACGAGCTCGCGGATCGCGCGCCGCCGCTCGCCCGCGTCGAGCTGCGCGACCAGCGCGCCGTAGGCTGTGATCTGCGCCTCGAGCGCCGGGGGAAGCTCCGCGGTCGAGAGCACGACGCAAGGGAGGCCGTCGGCCGCCGCGTGGGCGGCGCAGGAGACGCTGTGGTTCCCGGTCGACGCCGTGACGATCCCCGGTGCGTCGGCGAGCCGCGCGATCGCCGACGTGACCGCGTGGAAGCGGTCCTTGTGGGATCCGGTCGGGCTGACGAGCTCGAGCTTCAACCAAGTCCGATCGAGGCCCGGCGCACGCACGAGCGGCGTGGGCTGCTGCCCGAGGTCGGTCAGCGCGGAGTGCGGAAGGGGGGCGCGGGGGCACGAAGGATCTGAGTAGACGACCTTGAGCGGCTCGCCGTCGCAGCCTGCGCACCCGTGCCAGGCGGGACCCGGGACGCTCGTCTCGCCGCAGTCGGGACAGCGCAACTGCATGCCGGACGTCCAAGGGACGCTCACGGGGGCGCCGTCATCGCCGGACGGTGCACCTCTAGCCGGGTGCTGCCTCGAAGACGATCGCCGCCTCGGTCCCCGAGTCGACCTTGCCGTAGGAAGTGTGAACCGCGACCCAGCCCGCCACCGGGGTCGTCAGCGTCTCCGCAACGCGGCCGGGCCGGTTGCGAAGCTGGCACACGGCGTCGCCGGGCGCCACCTCCCCGCCGAGCCGGCGGAGCTGGCGGACGCGACCGCCCTTGCCGGCGGTCAGGGAGTGGCGCCGAACCGTTCGTGCGCGGGGGACGTCCGCCCTCGGGCCCATCCGCAGCCAGCCCGCCGCCGCGCGGATCGCCTGGACTCCCAGCTCGAGGTTCTCGGGAGTGTGGCGCCCGAGCCCTCCAAGCTCGAGCTCGACCGCCGGGATTCCGACCGCCGCCGCGACCTTCGGGAGCAGGCCCTTCGGCCAGTCCCACGGCTCGGCGAACGGGAGGCCGAGGCTCAGGGCGAGCTCCCGGCTCCTGTCGTCCCCTCGCGCGTACTCGACGTAGGGGACCGTGCAGCCGCTGCGGCTCCAGGAGTGGAGGGTCAGGAGGGCGTTCGCGCCCGCCGACAGCTCCCGCCAGAGGGCGTCGGCGACTCGCTCCGTCGGGCTGCCGTCGGGCCGGCCGGGATAGGTCCGGTTGAGATCGACGCCGTCGGGCCCGAGTCGCGTGCCGGCGGCGAGGGCGGCCGGGTGAGCGACCGGCACGCCGACGAGCGTGCCCTGCTCGGGCCGGATGAGCGCGAGCGCGTCCTCGACGCACGCGATGCCCTCGACCTCGTCCCCGTGGATGCCCGCGACGATCCAGAGCTCGGGCCGGCCGGATCCCACCCGGACGATCTCGATCGCGTCGTCGCGGCTCAACGGGTGGCGGGCAGGCGCGAGTGGTAGTCCTCGACCTGGGCGAGATGCGCGCGCATGCGTTCTGCTGCGAGCCGGGGATCGCCGTCGCGCACCGCTTCGTAGAGGCCCCGGTGCTCCGCCAGCTCCCACTCCCGGTAGCCCTGAAGCTCCTCGAGCGTCGGCCCGCGCTCCGCGAGCAGCTTTGCGAACGAGGCGACGAAGCCGGCGAGCACCTCGTTGTGCGCGGCGTGGGCGAGGACGACGTGGAAGCGCACGGAGTGGCGGACCGCAGGCCGGTGGGCTCGGAGAGCCTTCTCGTGCCGCCCGAGCACGGCCTCGATCTCCCGGAGGTCGGCCGGCGTCCGCCTGATCGCCGCCAGCCTCGCGATCTCCGTCTCGACGGGCGTCCGCGCCTCGAGGAGGTCGCGCGTGACCCCCTTTGCGAGCGCGGCTGTGATCTCGGGTGCGCTCGCGCGATCGGCCTTCTGCGCGACGAAGGCTCCCTGCCCGTGGTGGATCTCGATCGCTCCGAGCATCGCGAGCCCGTTCAGCGCTTCGCGCACGGTCGAGCGGCCGACGCCGAGAGCGGCCATCAGCTCGCGCTCGGAAGGCATGCGCGTCCCGGGCGCGAGCCCGCGCCGGCGGATCTCGCCGACCACCTGCTCGGCAACTGTCTCGACGAGCTTCCGCCGGGGCGGGACCCGCGTGAGGGAGAGCGTGGCGGGCGCCCGGCTTGACGGGGTCATGCGGGTCATCTTAACATCGCCTGTGATCAGTCGTCAGACCAGTAGATGAGCGAGTCTGCGCCGGCCGGCCCGGGAGAAACGTCGTCATCGAAGTGAGGGCGCGATAGAACTCGTAGGAGCTCGCAGTCTCGTTACAGGCTGCTCGAGCGGCATCGGCCGCGCCACCGCCCTCGCCCTGGCCCGGGACGGGGCGCGCGTCTGGGCGAGCGCCCGTCGCCTCGAGTCGATCGCCGACCTCTCGGCCGACGGGCTCGAGCTCCTCCAGCTCGACGTCAGCGACCCCGTCGACGTCGTGCGCGCCGTCGCCGCGGTCGGACGCGTCGACGTTCTCGTGAACAACGCCGGCTACGGCCTCGAAGGTGCGGTCGAGGAGGTCGCCGACGACGAGCTCCGCGAGCAGTACGAGACGAACGTCTTCGGCCCCTGGCGCCTCATCCGCGAAGTCCTCCCGGGGATGCGGGAACGTGGCCGGGGCGCGATCGTGAACGTCTCCTCCTTCGGCGGCGAGGTCCCCTACCCCGGGATCGGGGCCTACCGGACGTCGAAGTTCGCCGTCGAAGGGCTCTCGTTTACGCTCCATCTCGAGGTGGCGCACTTCGGCATCCGCGTCCTCGACGTCCAGCCCGGCCTGACCTCGAGCGACTTCGGCCCGAAGATGAAGGCGGCGCGCGGCCTCCTCCCCGCGTACGGGCCGATGCGCGACTGCTCGGCGCAGACGTACCCGCGCATGTCGCCCGAAGCGCTCCCCCCCGAGACGGTCGCGGACGCGATCGTCGTCGAGCTCTGCCGTGACTCGGGCCCGCTTCGCCTCCGCGTGGGCGAGGACGCAGACCGGATGGTCGCTGCCGTGCGGGCCGGCGACGAGGCGTACGAGCGCTACCTCGTCCGCGACCTCGGCTTCGACTGGCATCCGCTCTCGCAGTGACCCGAAACGCCCTCCCCTCGCACGTCGCGGCCCTCCTCGAGGAGGCCTCCATCGTTCGCGTTGCGACCGTCGCCGCGGACGGCTCGCCGGCCGTGGCCCCGTTCTGGTTCCACTTCGACGGGGAGCGGATCGTCCTCGACACGCTCGAGAACGGAACCGTGCGGAACATTCGGAGTGAGCCGCGCGTCGCTGCGCTCGTCGATCTCGGCGCCCGCTTCGACGAGCTGCGGGCGGCCACGATCTTCGGCGTCGCCCGCGCCTTTGACCCGGAGGAGGCGCCCGCGGAGGTCGCCGACGGCGTGGAGGCGATCCGGGCCGAGCACGCCGACGAGCTTACGACCCCGGTCTTCGAGTACTACGCGCACGGCGAGACGAGGGCCTCCGTCTACGTCGAGATCACGCCTCTACGCGCCCAGTGGTGGAGCCCGCAAGGACAGCCCGAGTTGGAAAGGAGAAGGACATGACGGTGGAGCCGTGGGAGACGAACAGGTTGACGCGACGGGACCTCCTGAAGCGAGCCGGCGCGGTCGGGGTGACGCTCGGCATCGGCCCGAGCCTGCTCGCGGCCTGCGGCGGAGGGGGCGGCGGCGGAGGAGGCGGCATCGGCGGCACGATCAACTTCCTCACCTGGCAGGGCTACGACATGCAGGGCGACAAGGACCTCGTCAAGTGGGAGGGCGACAACGGCATCAAGTTCAACGCCACCTTCATCAACACGCACGAGGACATCCAGGCGAAGGTGACCCAGTCGCCCGGGACGTACAACACGATCACGTACTACGAGGGCTACTGGGAGCTCTACAAGAAGCTCAACGTCCTCTCGCCGCTCGATGCGAGCAAGGTGCCGCTCTACGAGAAGAACTACGACGTCTTCAAGCACCAGAAGTGGTGGGAGTCGGACGGGAACCTCTGGGGCATCCCCTTCACGTGGGGCTCCTGGGTGATGGTCTACAACCCCGACCAGATGCCCAAGCCCTCCTCCTGGCAGGATCTCCTCAGCCCCAAGCTCAAGGGCAAGATCGCCATCATCGACGACCCGAACTGCGCCATGCTCGTCGGCTCGCGCGTCCTCGGCTACGAGCCGCCCGACCTGACGAAGGACCAGGTGGGCTCGATCATCGACTTCTATCGCGAGGTGCGGAAGAGCGCCCGGACGCTCGCCGGCTCGATGGGCGACGTCGCCAACCTCTTCACCTCCGGCGAGGTGATCGCCTGCATCCCGCCGGTGAACACCCTCGAAGGACTGATCAAGCA
>JBGPNP010000262.1:0-4380 GCA_041487575.1 Gaiellaceae bacterium
CCGGCCGAAGGCCGTGCTGCCGATCGACGGCCGGCCGGTCGTCGCGACCCTGCTGCGCGAGCTCGTGGCGGCCGGGATCGGGCGTGCCACGCTCGTCGTCGGCCGGCTCGGGGAGCAGGTAGAGGCGCTCGCCGGCGACGGGTCGGGGTTCGGGCTCGCCCTCAGCTACGCGCGCCAGCCCGAGCCGCTCGGCTCGGCGGACGCCCTCCGGCGCGCGCTCGAGGCCGGCGCACGGGCGCCGCTCCTTGCCTGCGCCGCCGACACGGTCTTCCGGCCGGGCGATCTCGGGAGCGCCGCCGCGCGCTGGCTCGCCTCCGGCGCAGCCGGCGGCCTCGCCGTGCGGCCCGTCCCGCTCGACGAGCTGCCCGAGCGCTCCTCGGTACGGGTCGAGGTCGGCCTCGTCCTCGAGGTCGTGGAGAAGCCGGGCCGCGGCCGCGCTTCGACGGCGCTGGCCGGCGCGCCGCTCTGGTTCCTCGGGGAGGAGCTCCTGCCCTTTCTCGACAGCCTCGCGGGTCCTCCGTTCGAGCTGGCGGTAGCGTTCCAGCGGGCGATCGACGCGGGCCACGACGTGCTCGCCCTCGAGATCGGGTGGACGCGCGACCTCACCCGGCCCGAAGATCTCTTACGCGAGAACTTCCCCTATCTTTCGGGGTAGGAGGCATGAGCTATCCGCGAAAAATGCTGCGCATTTTCCACGGGGGAAGCTTGTCCCATCGCTTCGCTCGGGAGGATGTTTGCAGGGAGATTGACCTATGAGCGAGTCCACCTACGACCTCTACCAGCGTGGCCGCGAGCACCTCGCGGCCGGGCTGCCGGCGCAGGCCACCGTGGCGCTCGAGAAGGCGAAGCGGCGCGAGCCGCGCAAGGCGTCGATCCGGGAGGCGCTCGGGATCGCCTATTTCCGCATCCGGCGGTTCGAGGAGGCGGAGCGTGAGTTCCGGGCAATGGTGGAGCTCTACCCGGTGGACGACTACGCGCACTTCGGGCTCGCCCGCTGCCTCGAGAAGCTGGGGCGTGGGGAGGAGGCGGCGGGGCACTACAAGCTGGCGCGCTGCCTGCGCCCGCCCCGGGCCTGAAGAAGCTCTCTAGAAGAGCCGGTCGCCGGTCACGCGGCGGACCTCTTCGAGCGAGGTGACGCCTGCGAGTGCCTGGCGGATACCGTCGTCGCGCAGCGTCTTCAGCCCCTGCGCGACGGCGGCCTCGAAGATCTCCTCGGTCGAGGCTTCGATTCGCCGGCGGACCTCGCCTTCCATCGGCATGACCTCGTAGAGCGCGACACGGCCCCGGTAGCCGGTCTCGGCGCACTCGTGACAGCCGCGGGCCCGGTAGAGGGTGACGGTGTCGTCTTTGCGCGAGAAGCCGAGCTCGACGAGGTCGTCGGGAGTCGCGTCGTACGGCTCGCGGCAGGCGTGGCAGAGCCGGCGGGCGAGGCGCTGGGCGATGATGCAGTTGATGGCGGTGGCCAGGAGCCCCGGCTCGACGTCCATGTCGCGGAGGCGGGCGACGGAGGCGGCGGCGTTGTGGGCGTGCAGGGTGGAGAGGACGAGGTGGCCGGTGAGGGCGGCCTGGATGGCGATGCTGGCCGTCTCCTGGTCGCGGATCTCGCCGACGAGGAGAACGTCGGGGTCGGAGCGGAGGATGGTGCGCAGGCCGCGCGCGAAGGTGAGGCCGGCCTTGACGTTCACCTCGACCTGGCTGACGCCGACCATCTGGTGCTCGACCGGATCCTCGATCGTCGTGATCACGCGCTCCTCGTCGTTCAGCACCTCGAGCCCGGCGTAGAGCGTCGTCGTCTTGCCGCTGCCGGTCGGGCCGACGGTGAGGATGGCCCCGTACGGCTGGCGGAGGGAGCGGATGAAGGCCGCCTCGGACTCAGGGCTCATGCCGAGCTCGGCGAGCGAGAGGTGCGCGCTCGCGCCGTGGTGGATGCGGAGGACGACCTTCTCGCCGTAGCTTGTCGGGAGCACGGCCATGCGCAGGTCCATCGGGCGGCCGCCGACACGGATCGAGACTCGGCCGTCCTGCGGCAGGCGGCGCTCGGCGATGTCGAGCTCGCCCATGACCTTGAGGCGGCTGACCACGCTCGGCTGCATCGCCCTCGGCACGGTCGAGATCTTGCGGGTGATGCCGTCGATCCGGGCGCGCACCACCATGTGCCTCGCCTGTGGCTCGAAGTGGATGTCCGAGGCGCTCTCGTCGATGGCGCGGGCGAGGAGCGAATTGACGAGCTGGACGGCGGGCGCGCTCTCGGAGGTGAGGGCCCTAATGTCGTCGCCCTCGTCTTCGGCAGCCTCGTCGGCTCCGACAAGCTCGAGCTTGCCCTCGATGCGGTAGAAGTGGCCGATCGCCCGCTCGAGGTCGAGGCGCTCTGCGACGGCGAAACGGACGTTCACGCCGAGGGCGAGACGCAGGTCGTCGGCGCCCAGGACGTCGGTCGGGTCGGCGACGACGACGAGCACGAGGTCTTCGTCGAGGAAGCGGACCGGGAGAGCCCGGTAGCGCTGCGCGAACTTCTCGGGCAGGAGGGCGACCGCCTCCGGGTCGACGTCCCCTTCCCGTAGCTCGACGAATTCGAGACCGTGCTGCTCGGCGAGGACGCGCGCGAGCCCGGTTCCGGAGAGCCAGTGGCGCTCGACGAGGATCTCGCCGAGGCGGTGCCCCGTCTCCTCCTGCTCGAGGAGCGCGGCCTCGAGCTGCTCGGCGGTGACGAGGCCGTCGCGCAGGAGGAGGGCGCCAAGCCGGGGGCGATGCCAGCCCGGGGACTCGGAGAAGGTCAGCCGTGCGGCTTCCACGCCGCTCTCATCGGCTTTTTCGGTCTGAACCTTGATATACGACGCGGAGTGCGGGCTGTCGTGCAGCGGGTGCGGGAGGCGAGGGTCGTCGTCGCCGGCGCGGTCGCCGGGGCCGTAGGGCCTGGCCTCTGCGTGCTCCTCGGAGTCGCCGAGGGCGACGACGAGGCGACCGCCTGGCGCCTGGCGGGCCGCGTCGCCCGGCTCCGGATCTTCGAGAACGTGGAAGGGCGCTTCGACCGGAGCCTCCTCGACACGGGAGGTGAGGCTCTCGTCGTCAGCCAGTTCACGCTCATCGCGGACACGTCGAAGGGGAACCGGCCGAGCTTCTCGGGAGCGGCGCGGCCTGAGCTCGCGCAGCCGCTCTACGAGGCGTTCTGCACGGCGCTGCAGGACGAGGGCGTAACCGTCGAGAAGGGCGTCTTCGGTGCGCGGATGGCAGTGGAGATCGTCAACGACGGTCCGGTGACGATCGTGCTCGAGTCGTAAGGAGGGCGCTCACGGGGGAACCATGCGGTTCCCCCGTGAGAACGATCGTGCTAGATACATGAGTAGCGAGCGGCGGCCGAAGGCCGGTGCTCGCTGCTATCCTTCGGCAACCACATTTCCCCAGCAGGAGAAATGGGCGCGACGCGCCCATTTTTTACGAGAAGGAACGAATGACGAAGGTGTACGACAGGGAGCGGGAGCTCCACCGCGAGGTCGCAGAGACCGTCGAGTCGAGCCTGCCCGACGTCGAGGTTCTGGCCGTCGAGCTCGGCGGCCCAGAGCTGCTCTGGATCTTCATCGACCATCCCGCGGGAGTCGACCACGCGCTCTGCGCGCAGGTGACGCACGTGCTTCGCGACCTCCTCGCCAGGTACACCGTCAACGTCTCCTCGCCCGGGATCGAGCGGCCCTTACGGACTCCGACGCACTTTGCGCGCGCGGTCGGCCGCCGGGTCGCCGTCAAGACGGCCTACGAGATTTCGGGCCGCAAGCGCTTCCGGGGCGAGATCGTGGAGGCGCGGGAGGCCGAGTTCACGCTCCTCGCGGGCGCCGACGAGCGAGTCTCGGTTCCGTACGACGCCGTGGCGCGGGGCAATCTCATCGACGAGGGGCGGTCTGCATGACGAGAGAGATCCTGGAGGCGGTCAAGGAGATCGAGCGCGAGAAGGGCATCGACGCGGACACCCTCGTCCGCGCTCTCGAGGACGCGCTTCTCGCCGCCTACAAGAAGACGCCGGGCGCCGCCCGTCACGCGCAGGTGAAGCTCGACCGCGGGAACGGCGACTTCCGCGTCTGGTCGATCGAGCTTCCGCCGGACATTGAGGAACGACTCCTCGACGAGGCGCGCGAGCGCGCGATCGAGGAGCTCGAGAAGGCGGAAGCCGAGACCGGGGAGCGCTCGCACACGCTCGTCTCCGACGACGACCTGACGATCGACTGGTCGGACGTTCCGCCCGAGCAGGTGCTCGAGACGGACGTCACCCCCGACAACTTCGGCCGCATCGCCGCTCAGACGGCGAAGCAAGTCATCCTCCAGCGGATCCGAGAGGCCGAGCGCGAGATGATGTACGACGAGTACGTCGACCGCGTCGGCGAGGTCGTC
>JBGPNP010000263.1:0-4373 GCA_041487575.1 Gaiellaceae bacterium
ATTTCCTCGCAAGCGGAGCGATGCGACTAGTGGCCTGTCCGGGAAGCCGCGCGATGCCGGGGCGCGCGAAAACCGCGCGCCGGCAAGGACGCAAGGAGCGCCAATAGGTAGGGATCTTGGCGCGACTGAGGACGCGGACGGCGCCCGGTTTGCAGCCGCATCCGGCGCGCGGGGGCTTTCCGGGCAGGCCCCTAGCTCCCCACCCGCGGAAAATGCGCAGCATTTTCCGCAGCCAACGAGCGCTGGAGCTGCTCGAGCACCCGCACGACCGCGAGCCCGTCCCGCGCGGCGGCGCCGGGGTCGCCCTCCCCGCGCACGAGCGAGAGGAAGTGGCGGCACTCGAGGCGCAGCGGCTCGTCGTTCGGGATGCGCGGGCTGTAGATGTCGCCGGAGCGCGTGCGCCACTCCCCGTACGTCCCGAGCGACTGCTCGGCAGCCGAGTCGTACACCGTCACCTTGCGGTCGAGCTCCATGTCGTCGAAGACGGCCATCTTGCGCGTCCCGACGACGGTCATCCGCCGCATCTTGTGCGGGTCGAGCCACGAGAGGTGCATGTGCGCGACCTTGCCGGACGGGAAGCGGAGGTAGCAGAAGACGACGTCCTCGACGCCCTCCTTGAGGAAGGACTCGCCCCGCGCCCACGCCTCGGCGGGCTCCTCTCCCAGCAGGTGCAGGATGACGGAGAGGTCGTGGACGCCGAGGCTCCAGAGGGCGTTCTCGTCGGCCCGGATCGTGCCGAGGTTCTGGCGGTTCCCGTAGACGTAGAGCACCTCGCCGAGCTCGCCCGAGCCGACGAGCTCCCGGAGCTTCGCGACGCCCGGGTGGTAGAGGAGCAGGTGGCCGGGCATGAGGACGAGACCGTGCTCCGCCGCGAGCGCGAGCAGCTCCTCCGCCTCGGCCCCGGTGAGCGCCATCGGCTTCTCGACGAAGACGTGCTTCCCCGCCAGGAGGGCCCGCTTCGCGAGCTCCGCGTGCGTCGGCACGGGCGTCGCGACGATCACGGCCTCCACGGCGTCGTCCTCGAGCAGGTCGTCGAAGCGGCCGGTGAGCCGGGCCGAGGGGAAGCGCCCGCGCACGCCGTCGAGCTTGCTCTCCGCCTGATCGCACAGCCACTGAAGCCGCGCCAGCTCGTTGAAGTTGCGCGCGAGGTTCGACCCCCAGGGGCCGAGCCCTACCTGCGCAACGGTTACAGCTTCCATACGCGTCCGTTCGCCGAGCCGGCCTTCCCGGTCGCGTTGCGGAAGTCGACGACGAGGCGGGCCTGCTCGGCGAGGCGGCCGTAGTCGATGCCGGAGTGGGCGGTGACGATGGCGACGCAGTTGGCCTCCGCGACGGCGCCGTTCAGGTCGGCGGAGCGGAGCCCGTACTCGTGCAGCTCCGTCACGTGCGGGTCGTGGTAGGAGACGTCGGCGCCCTCGGCGCGCAGGAGCTCGATCAGCTTGAGGGCCGGCGACTCGCGCAGGTCGCCGACGTCGGCCTTGTAGGCGACGCCGACGAGGAGCACCTTCGAGGCCTTGACAGAGCGCTCGTGCGAGTTGAGCGCACGTGTGATCTTCTCCAGGCAGAAGTAGGGCATGTTCTCGTTCACCTTGCCGGCGAGCTCGATGAACTCCGTGTAGAAGTCGAACTCGCGCGCCTTCCAGGAGAGGTAGAACGGGTCGACGGGTAGGCAGTGGCCGCCGAGGCCGGGGCCCGGCTTGAAGCTCATGAAGCCGAAGGGCTTCGTCTCCGCCGCCTCGACCACCTCCCAGACGTCCACGCCCATGCGGTCGCAGAGCTGGGCGAGCTCGTTCACGAGCGCGATGTTGACCGAGCGGAAGATGTTCTCGAGGAGCTTCGTCAGCTCGGCCGTCTCCGGCGTCGACACGGCGATGACCGTGGTGAGGGCGCGCTCGTACAGCGCGCAGGCGCGCTCGGTGCACGCGGGCGTGATCCCGCCGACGATCTTCGGCGTCGTCTTCGTCGTCCAATCCGTGCGGCCTGGGTCGACCCGTTCGGGGGAGAAGGCGAGGAAGAAGTCCGTGCCCACCTGGAGGCCGCTCTCGGCCAGGATCGGCAGGACGTCCTCGCGGGTCGTGCCCGGATAGGTCGTCGACTCGAGGACGACGAGGTGGCCGGGCCGGAGCCGCCCGGCGAGCTTGCGCACGGCGCCGAGCACGATCGAGAGGTCGGGCTCGCGGTTGGGCGAGAGCGGCGTGGGGAGCGCGATCAGGATCGCGTCCGTCTCCCGCACCGCGTCGTAGTCGGTCGTCGCCGAGATGAGGCCCGCCGTTACGAGCGGCGCGAGGCCGGCGGAAGAGACGTCCCCGATGTAGCTCTCGCCGCGGCCGATCGCCGCGACGCGGTCGGGCTGGACGTCGAGGAGCACGACCCCGACCCCGGCCTCCGCGAACACCTGCGCGAGCGGCAGCCCGACGTAGCCGGCGCCGACGATGGCGACGTCCCTCCTCATCGCGCGGGAATCGTACCGAGCAGGTCCGCGATCCGGCCCGAGGCGCGGCCGTCGCCATACAGGTCGGGATGCTCCGGGCCGGGCGCCGCGACGCGCACTGCCTCGACGAGGGCATCGGGATCCGAGCCGACGAGGCGGTTCCAGCCTGCCTCCACCGTCTCGCCCCACTCGGTCGTGTCCCGGAGCGTCACGCAGGGGACGCGGTACCAGTAGGCCTCCTTCTGGACGCCTCCCGAGTCGGTGAGGACGACGCGGGCCTGGGAGGCGAGCGCGGCGAAGTCGAGGTAGCCGGCGGGCGGGAGCAGGCGCACGTGCGCGCCGAGTGCGACCTCGCCGGCTGCGAGCGCCACGCGGGTGCGCGGGTGGGCCGGGAAGACGACCGGCTCCTCGAGGCGGTTCAGGCCCGCCGCGATCCGCGCAAGCGCGTCCGGCCGCACGTTCGCCTCGCGGTGGAGCGTGAGCAGGAGGTAGCGGCCCGGCTCGACGCGGGCCTCGACGATCGCCCGCGAGTGCTCGCGCGCGAGCGGCGCGAGCCGGAGGTTCGCGTCGAGCATGACGTCTCCGACGAGGTGAACGCCTTCTGTGATCCCCTCGGCGGCGAGGTTGGCGACGGCGACCCCGGTCGGGCAGAAGAGGAGGGCCGAGAGCCGGTCGACGACCATGCGGTTGAGCTCCTCCGGCATTGTGCGGTCGAAGGAGCGAAGCCCCGCCTCGACGTGAGCGACCGGCGCGCCGGCCTTGGCAGCGGCGAGCGCGCCCGCGAGCGTCGAGTTCGTGTCCCCGTAGACGAGCACCCAGTCGGGCTCCTCGGCGAGGACGGCGCGCTCGACCCCGGGGAGCATGCGCGCGGTCTGCTCGGCGTGCGTCCCCGAGCCCGCCTCGAGCCGGTAAGCGGGCGGCTCGAGGCCGAGCTCGTCGAAGAAGACGTCCGAGAGCTCCCGGTCGTAGTGCTGGCCCGTATGGAGGACGACCTCCTCGTGCCCGTGCGCCCGGAGCGCGAGTGAGAGCGGACAGGACTTGACGAACTGCGGCCGGTTCCCGACGACGGAAAGGATTCGCACCTTGACGGCGAATCTACCGGAGTCATGAGCCTTCTCCTCCTGGCAGGCCTCAATCTCCTCGCGGCGAGCATCCGGAACACGAAGGACGTCGCGGGCTTCCTTTCCCGCCGCCTCCAGCCGCTCTAGGGGCGTTCGGAGCGGGGCTATACTGGCCGCCCGGGGCCGTTAGCTCAGCTGGTAGAGCAGGGGACTCTTAATCCCAAGGTCGCAGGTTCGAATCCTGCACGGCCCATCTCCCAGCTCGAGTCCGGCCCACGCTTCGCGTGAGCCATGACGACTCGAGTTGGATCGCTCCGTACCCTCGCTGCCGTGGTGGGCAGCGTCGGGCGAAGCCCGCCGCCACGGCGCGAGCGTGCTATGTCGTAACGCAGGCTCCGACCCCCATCTCCAGATTGCAACCGCCAAGGCTGCGAGTGGGAGCACCAGCTCGACGGGCCCGAATCGCATCGGCCGCCGCCATCGCGGGGCGACGCTACTCGCCGACAGTGCGGAGTTCGTGGTCGAGTGCAACGATTCGCGCATAGCTACGGAGAACGACTTCTCACCTCCGATTCGACCGGCTCGGCTCGATCCCGCGATCGTGGGTGAGCGGGCCGAATACGTCAGCCGGCTTGAGCGGGTTCGCGAGGAACTGCAGCCGCGCATCGACGGGAACCTTCTTGCCTGCCGCGCGGTCCTTGGTCAGCTTCGAGCGATCCACCAGCAGGTGATCGAGGCGTCAGGCATCGACCTGGAGGCGTCGACACGCTGGGTCGCGCTTTGGGAACTCAGCGGTCGATGCCTCGCGCTCGGCAGCGCTCTCGTCGAGCAAGTCCGCACGGGCTTCGGCCCAGAGTCCGCCGGCAAGTCAACCCTGGCCC
>JBGPNP010000264.1:0-4359 GCA_041487575.1 Gaiellaceae bacterium
ATCTCGACGCCGATCTCTACAACGCGTGCTTCGTGCTCGCCGACGGTGAGATCCGCGGCATCTATCGCAAGCGCTTCCTCCCGAACTACGGCGTCTTCGACGAGGATCGCTACTTCCAGGCCGGCCGCGACCTCGTCCTCCTGCGCTGCGGGGAGACGCTCGTCGGGCCGACCGTCTGCGAGGACGTCTGGCAGCCCGGGCCGCCGGCGACCGACCTCGCGCTCGCCGGGGCGCACGTGATCGCAAACATCTCGGCCTCGCCCTTCCACGTCGGCAAGGGCGCCGAGCGCGAGCAGATGCTCGCGACCCGCGCGCGCGACAACTCCTGCTGGATCGCCTTCTGCAATGCCGTCGGCGGCCAGGACGAGCTCGTCTTCGACGGCCATTCGCTCGTCATCGACGAGGAAGGCGAGATCGTTGCCCGTGCGCCCTCGTTCGAGGAGGCGCTCCTCGTCGTCGACGTCGACCCCTCGACGGCCGTGGGCCGCCGGCTCCGGGACTCGCGGCGCCGCGCGCTCGCCCGCGAGCGCGTCCAGCTGCCGGATCCTCCGGTGATCGAGCTCGCCGCCTCAGTCTCGCGGCAGGCGCGGCCGGTCGCGCGGGTCGTGGCGCCGCTTCTCGACGAGGTCGAGCAGATGCGGCTCGCGCTCGAGCTGGGCCTCGGTGACTACGTCGAGAAGAACGGGTTCCGGGAGGTCGTGCTGGGCGTCTCGGGCGGGATCGACTCGGCGCTGACGGCGGCGCTCGCCGCCGAGGCGCTCGGCCCGGAGCGTGTCCACTGCGTCTCGATGCCGTCCCGCTACAGCTCGGAGGGAACGCGCGCCGACGCGCGCCTCGTCGCCGAGAGCCTCGGCGCGCACTACCTCGAGATCCCGATCGAGGAGATCGTCGAGACGGTCGGGACGGCGCTCGCGCCCGCGTTCCAGGGCACGGAGCCGGGCGTCGCCGAGGAGAACGTCCAGTCGCGCATCCGCGGCCTTCTCGTGATGGCGCTCTCGAACAAGTTCGGCTGGCTCGCGCTCGCGACCGGGAACAAGAGCGAGTTCTCGGTCGGCTACGCCACTATCTACGGCGACATGGCCGGGGGCTTCGCGCTCTTGAAGGACGTCTACAAGACCGACGTGTACCGCCTCGCCCGGCACCTGAACGCGCAGGCGGGCCGCGAGCTCATCCCCCGGTCGGTGATCGATCGCGCGCCGAGCGCAGAGCTCCGCGCGGACCAGCGCGACGAGGACTCGCTGCCGCCCTACGCGAAGCTCGACCGCGTGCTCGAGGCGTACGTCGAGCTCGACCGGTCGCGCGAGGAGATGGCGCACGACAGCTTCGACCCGGAAGTCGTGGAGCGCGCGCTGGCCATGATCGACCGGGCGGAGTACAAGCGCCGCCAGGCGCCGCCGGGGGTGAAGCTCAGGCCCAAGGCCTTCGGGCGCGACCGCCGCGTCCCGATCACGAACCGCTGGCGCGGCTAGGGCTCTCAGTCGATCCCGTGCCTGACAACGACCGGAGCCGGACGGGGCCCCGCGGGCACGGGGCCCTGACCTGGCGACGCGCGGATGGCGGCGGTCCCGGCGGCCCACGCGGCCTCGAGCTCGCCGCCGGGCTCGAGGCGGCCGGCGAGCTCGAGCTCGACCATGCCGTGAGCGAAGGCCCATGTCGCGCGCGCGAGCGCCAGGTTTCCGACGATGGCGAGGAACGGGCCGACGGCCACCGCCTCGTCCCGTTCCAGGAGTGGGACCGACCGATCGGTCAGGAGCCGGTAGAGATGGGGGTGACGCAGAGCATGGCTCCGATACGCGCCGGCGAGTGTCTCGAGGCTTCGGGCCCCGGCGAGCTCTGCGCCGAGATCCGCGAGGAAGGCCGCGGCAACCGCTGCTTCGAGCTCCTGCTTGTCGCGGAAGTGCTTGTAGAGCGAGGGCGCCTGGATGCCGAGCTCTCGCGCGAGCGACCGCATAGTCACAGCCGATGGGCCCTCGCGCTCG
Organism: Gaiellaceae bacterium; assembly: GCA_041487575.1. Classification (GTDB taxonomy): domain Bacteria; phylum Actinomycetota; class Thermoleophilia; order Gaiellales; family Gaiellaceae; genus JBGPNP01. The sequence goes on from JBGPNP010000264.1 coordinate 1,980, forward strand.
AGAAGCTCGCGAGCGGCCTCGAGGATCGCGCTCTTCCGTTCCACCGCTAACGACGTTAGCGGACTCGTCGGATAACACTGTTAGCCGGCGCCGGTCTGGGACAATCCCGGAGTGCAGGCGAGGCCCAAGCGCTTCGAGTACGAGGTCTCGATCGACCGCGACGGGCGCGCGCACGCCGAGGAAGGCCCGCCGCTCGAGCTCGACGAGGCCTGGACCCCGGAGCACCTCCTGCTCGCCGGGCTCGCCCGCTGCACCCTCAAGAGCCTCGTCTACCACGCCCGTCGGGCCGGGATCTCCGTCTCCGCCGCCGGCACGGCCGTGGGGACCGTGACGAGGCGTGAGGACGACGCCCGCTACGGGCTCGTCGAGGCTGACTGCAAGCTCGACGTCGAGCTCGATCCGCCGCCCGGCGACGACGCGCTCGCGGAGCTCCTCGCGAAGGCGGAGCGCGACTGCTTCGTCGGCGCCTCGCTCCGAGCGTCGCCGCGCTACGAGTGGCGGGTGAACGGCCGGCCGGTACGGTAGGGCGGTGCTCCCAGGGCCTCCGTGCGCACAGTCGTCGGTCGGGTGTGCGCGTCGCGCGGGACGGGTCAGGTCACGCGCCGGGGCGGGCCAGAGCGGCCAGCTCCCGGAACCAGCGCAGGCGCTCCTCGTACGGCACAGCCGCGTTTGCCGGCGAAGTCGAGGGGAGGACGAAGAGCCACGTCTCCCCCAGGTGCCGAAGCTGCAGGCCGAGATCGCAGCGCTCGCCGAAGGCGCCCTCGTAGGCCGCCTTGCCGACGAAGGCGATGCCCTGGGGGCCAAGCTCACGGGCGATCCGCTCGAGCCGCTCCGCAGCGCCGGCGAAGTCCGCCCGCCGGAGGTCGCCGCTGCCTGGAGTCGTCCTGTAGGCCGCGTTCGTCAGCCCGAGGCCGTAGCGGGGGAGCTCGTGCTGCTCGGACGGGTCGAGCCGCCGCGGGGTCAGGCCGGCGTCGGCGAGAAGGCGCCAGAAGTCGTTGCGGGGGTTCGCGAAATGCGCGCCGGCGGCGGCCGAGCGCCTGCCAGGGTTGATGCCGCAGAAGAGGATCTCGAGCCCCGGCGCGAGGATGTCCGGAACTGCCGACCCGTCGGCCACGCCGCTAGTCTACGAGCGTGAAAACAGGGAGGACGAGATGACGCAGATGGCAGAGCAGCCGCGCCTCGCGGTGAGGACCCTGAAGAACTACGTCGGCGGGCAGTGGATCGCGCCGGAGACGACCCGGAACCTCGACGTGACGAACCCGGCGACCGGCGAGCTCCTCGCCCAGGTGCCGCTCTCGACCCGCGCCGACGTCGACCGCGCCGTCCAGGCCGCGCGCGCCGCCTTCCCCGGCTGGCGCTCGACGCCGCCGATCCACCGCGCACGCGCGTGCTACGACCTCAAGTATGCGCTCGAGGAGACGAAGGACGAGTTTGCCCTCCTCGTCACGCGCGACAACGGCAAGACGCTCGCCGACGCGACCGGCGAGGTGGGCCGCGGGATCGAGTGCGTCGAGGTCGCGACCGGCATCCCGACCTTCATGCAGGGGCGCAACCTCGAGGACATCTCGCGCGGGATCGACTGCGACCTCATCCGCCAGCCGATCGGCGTCTTCACGGCGATCACGCCGTTCAACTTCCCCTTCATGGTGCCGCTCTGGTTCCTTCCCTTCGCGATCGCCTGCGGGAACACGTTCGTCCTCAAGCCCTCCGAGCAGGACCCGCTCGCGATGGACCGCCTCTTCGAGGTCCTGGACGGGATCGGGCTCCCTCCCGGCGTCGTCAACCTCGTCCAGGGCGACAAGGAGTCGGTCAACGCCCTCCTCGAGCACCCCGAGGTGGACGGCGTCTCCTTCGTCGGCTCGACCCCCGTCGCCCGCTACGTCTACGAGACCGCGGCGAAGCACGGGAAGCGCGTCCAGTCGCTCGGCGGAGCGAAGAACCACGTCATCGTCATGCCCGACGCCGACCTCGACATGGCCGTCGACGGCGTCCTCTCCTCCGCCTTCCACGGCGCCGGGCAACGCTGCCTCGCGAACTCGGTCTGCGTCGGCGTCGGCGAGGTCTACGACACGCTCAAGGAGCGGCTCGTCGCCAAGGGCGCCGCGATGCACGTGGCCGAGGGCACGGCGGAGGGAGCCGAGGTCGGCCCCGTCATCTCCGAGGCCTCGAAGGAGCGCATCCTCGGCTGGATCGAGAAGGGCGTCGCCGAGGGCGGCGAGCTCATCCTCGACGGGCGCGGCAAGGGCTCGGAGGAGGGCTGCTTCATCGGCCCGACGATCATCGAGTCGAAGCCGGGGACGGAGCTCGCCAGGGAGGAGATCTTCGGGCCGGTCCTCACGCTCCTGCGCGCGGGCGACCTCGACGAGGCGCTCGCGATCAT
>JBGPNP010000265.1:0-4307 GCA_041487575.1 Gaiellaceae bacterium
AAGCGCGGGTCGACGGCGGGCAGGCCGTCCACCTCCGTCAGCGGCGCCTCGGCGAGGAGCGAGGGGCAGAGGAGCGGGCGCGGCCACTCGGGCGCCCGGCCGAAGCCGGGCGCCCACGGCTCGAGCGCCTTGCGGAGGCGGCGCGACGCTAAGCCGCCGTCGACCTCGACCGAGCCGCCGACGGCGACGAAGCCCTCGTCGTGGGCGTCGTGGATGCGCCGGCTCCTGTCGGGTGCGGGGAGGCAGCCGGCCGCGAGATAGGCGGTCGCCTCGCCCTCGCCGGCGACGGGCTCGACCTGCGCGGCGAGCGCCGCTCTCGTCTCCCGGGCGGCCGCACCGTCGCCGAGGATCCGCACGGCGAGCGCGCGGCGGGGTATCCGCGGGAGGACGGAGACGGGCAGGTCGAGGGTCGGGCTCCCGATCTCTGCGAACCAGAAGCGGAACTCGTGGACGAGGTCGAAGACGAGGCGGTAGTCGCCGGGTGGCATCGGGACGGCGAGCGCCACCTCGACCTCCGCGCGCTCGCCCGGGCCGACGGGCTCCGCGAACGCTGAGCGGGCGCCGTCCCAGACAATCGGGTTCCCGAGCGGGTCGAGCCAGTGGTAGGCGAGCTGGACGCCCTCCTTCCCCTGCGAGCGCCAGGTCGCCGATCCGGCGTTCTCGACCGCGACGCGCGCCGTGCCGACCGTGCCCGCGAGGAGCGGCGGGAGCGCGTAGCCGAGCCAGCGGGCGGCGATCGGGCCGGAGGGCACGGCCTGGGGCGGTGCCGGAATGAGCATCCGGCTAGTGTAGAAGCGTGGGCGACCCCCTCCTCGTGCGCGCCTGCCGGTGGGAGCCGGTGGAGCGGACGCCCGTGTGGTTCATGCGCCAGGCGGGCCGATCGCTGCCGGAGTACCGCGCGATCCGGGAGCGGCACACGCTCTTCGAGATCTGCCGGCGGCCCGAGCTGTGCGCCGAGGTCACGCTCCAGCCCGTGCGCCGCCACGGCGTCGACGCAGCGGTGATGTTCGCGGACATCATGCTGCCCGTCCTCGCCATGGGCATCGAGGTCGAGCTCGTCGAGGGCGTCGGGCCCGTCGTCGCCGAGCCGATCGCTTCGGCGGCGGACGTCGCGCGGCTTCGGGTTCCCGAGCCGGAGGAGGCCGTGCCCGGGTTCCTCGAGGCGATCCGGCTCGTCCGGGCGGAGCTCGAGCCCGAGCGGGCCGTGATCGGCTTCGCCGGGAGCCCGTTCACAGTCGCCGGCTACCTCGTCGAGGGCCGCCCGTCGCGCGACTTCGTGAAGACGAAGCTCTGCATGTACGCGGCGCCCGAGGTCTGGCACGCGCTCATGGAGAAGCTCGCCGACACGTTCGCCCGCTACCTCGCTGCTCAGGCGCGTGCGGGAGCAGACGCCGTCCAGCTCTTCGACTCGTGGGCCGGTGCGCTCTCGGTCGCCGACTACCGCGAGTTCGTCGCTCCGTACTCGGCGCGGATCCTCGCGGCGGTCGACGTGCCGGCGATCCACTTCGGCACCGGCACGGCTCACCTGCTTGGGGACATGGCCGCGGCGGGCGGCGACGTCATCGGCGTCGACTGGCGCATCCCGATCGCCCGCGCCTGGGAGGCTGTCGGGCCCGACCGGGGCGTGCAGGGGAACCTCGACCCGGCCCTGCTCCTCGGCCCGTGGGCGCGTGTGGAGCGCGAGGTGGTCGCGATCCTCGACGTAGTCGGCGGCCGTCCGGGGCATGTCTTCAATCTTGGCCACGGCGTGCTCCCGGAGACCGATCCGGCCGTGCTCAGACGCCTGGTGGAGCTGGTCCAGGAGCAAACCGAAGCCAGGGCGGCCAGGGTGACGGCGTGACCAGGCCGCGGGCGCACCTCTCGCGTCCAGCACCCCACCCTGGGTGGGGTGCGAAATCCACCCGCCACCCACCGCGAAGCCTAGCCCCGGAGCCGGCCCGTGTGGGGTTTGAAATGTGCCGATTCAGCGCCGGCTTCGTGCCAATTCAGGCCGCGCCCCGGTCGAAGCGAGGAAGAGGGCGCTGAGCGCGGCCGTAGTCGTCATGGCCTACGGAAGCCCCTCGAGGATCGAGGACGTCCCCGCCTACCTCGACGACGTTCGCGGCGGCCGGCCCGTCGCGCAGTGCGCGGTCGACGAGCTCGTCGAGCGCTACCGCCGTATCGGCGTCTCGCCGCTGACCGAGATCACCGAACGCCAGCGCGCAGGCCTCGAGCGCGCGCTCGGCCTCCCGGTCTTCACGGGGATGAAGCACTGGGAGCCCCGGATCGCCGACGCGGCCGCCCGGGCGCTCGCGACAGGCGCGACGAGGATCGTCGGCCTCGTCCTCGCGCCGCACGACTCGCGGCTCTCGATCGGCGGCTACCGCGAGCGGCTCGAGGCGGCGCTCGCGCGCTCCCAAGCCGAGCTCCGCCTGATCGAGAGCTGGCACGACCACCCGCCTTACCTTGACGTCGTCGCCTCCCGGATCCACGGAACCGACGCTCACGTCGTCTTCACCGCCCACAGCCTCCCCGCCCGCATTCTCGCCGAGGGCGACCCCTACCGCGACCAGGCGATCGAGACCTCGCACCGGGCGGCCGAGCTCGCCGGCATTCCGCCCGAGCGCTGGAGCTTCGCCTTCCAGAGCGAGAGCGCGACCGGCGAGCCCTGGCTCGGCCCCGACATCCTCGCCCACCTCGAGGAGCTCCACGCCCGCGGCGTCCGCAAGGTGCTCGTTGCCCCGATCGGCTTCGTCGCCGACCACCTCGAGCTCCTCTGGGACATCGACGTCGAGGCCCGCGACAGGGCCGCCGGGCTCGGCCTGGAGCTGGACCGGATCGTCTCCATGAACGACGACCCGGCGTTCATCAGGGCGCTCGCCGAGCTCGTCCGGCGGCACCTGCCAGTACTCTCAGTCGGATGAGGCCCGGAGAGATCCGCGTCGAGGGCGTCAGCCGCCGGTTCACGGTCAACCCCGCGCGCGGGCTCACGCTCAAGGACGCCGTCGTCCGCCGCCGCCACCTCAGGCCGACCGAGATCTGGGCCCTGCGAGACGTGTCCTTCGCGGTCGAGCCCGGCGCTGCGCTCGGCCTCGTGGGCCGGAACGGCTCCGGCAAGAGCACGCTTCTCTCCCTCATCGCGGGGATCATCAAGCCGACGAGCGGCCACATCGCCGTCGGCGGCACGGTCGGCTCGCTCCTCGAGCTCGGCGCCGGCTTCCACCCGGACTTCTCGGGCCGCGAGAACGTCCTCCTCACCGGCTCCGTCTACGGCTTGAAGAAGCGCTACATCCTCGAGCAGATGGACGAGATCGTCGCCTTCGCCGAGCTCGAGCGCTTCATCGACCTGCCGGTGCGCACGTACTCCTCGGGCATGTACATGCGGCTCGGCTTCGCGATCGCGACGCACCTGAACGCTCAGGTTCTCCTCCTCGACGAGGTCTTCGCCGTCGGGGACGAAGCCTTCCAGCGCAAGTGCTTCGGAAAGATCTTCGAGTTCAAGAGCCGCGGCGGGACGATCGTCTTCGTCTCCCACGACGCCTCGGCCGTCGAGCGCCTCTGCGAGCGGTCGGTCCTTCTGCGCGAGGGTTGCGTCGAGGCTGACGGCCCGACGCACGACGTCATGCGCCGGTACCACGCGCTCCTCGCCGCCGACGAGGACCCGGCCGAGCGCGGCGCCGGCCTGCGCGAGTGGGGGAGCGGCGAGATCCGCGTGACGGAGGTGCGCCTCGAGGACGCCGAGGGCGAGGAGCGCCGCCAGTACCTTTCCGGCGAGCCGATCGTCTTGCGCCTCCGCTTCGAGTCAGCCGGCGGCGAGCCGCCGCCACGCGTCTCGATCGAGCTCCGCGACTCGAACGGCGGTCTCCTCGGAGCCGCCGCGCTCGACACCGCCGAGCTCGGCTGGGGCGAGGAGCCCGGCGGGCGCGCGGTCCGCTTCGAGGTCGAGCGCCCGCCGCTCGCCGACGGTCGCTTCGCGCTCGGGGTCGCGGTCTCCGACGTGCGCGGCAGCCGCCTCTACCACCGGATCGACCGGGCGGCGGAGTTCCTCGTCTACCCGGACGAAGAGGTGCGCGGCGCCATCCGCTTCGACGGGCGCTGGTCGCTCGTCGACTCTCCGGCGCGGGTGGAGAGCCGGTGAGCTCCCGCACCTGCCCCGACTGGCCGGAACTGCTCGAGCGCGCGCCCGACCTCCACTTCCAGCACTACACCGTCGCCGAGGCGAAGCTCCCGGCGGACGCGCTCGTCAACCTCCCGGACGTCCCGCTCGAGGCGGTCGCGATCTGCGCCGACCTCGATCAGCACGTCTTCAACCCGACGCACACCGACCC
>JBGPNP010000266.1:0-4251 GCA_041487575.1 Gaiellaceae bacterium
CAGGGAGCGTCCATACCGAGCCAGGTATGGGCGCGACCGAGGACGCCGCATCGCGCCGCCCAGCGCGGCCCGTCGGCACAGTGCTTCATTCTGAAACGGGTTCTAACCCGCCGCGACCAGCTCCTCGACGAGCGGGCGCGTGTCGAGCGGGTCGAAGCCGATCCGCGCGGCGATCTCCTCGCTCGACGGCCGGGTCCCTTCGAAGAAGAGACCGCGCAGGAGCTCACCGGTCTCGGGACGCTCCCACCAGTCCTCGCCGGCCTCCTCGCGGAGGTGGGCGCGAAGCTGGGCCGTCCGGATCCAGGCCCGCAGGTAGTCGGCCGAGTAGAAGCCCTCGTCCATGTCGGCCAGGTAGCCGTCCGGCCGGTAGCGGAACCCGATCGCGGCGCGGAGCGTCTCGGCATAGAGCGCCGCGTACGCCGACGCGTGCTCGAAGTCGGACCAGATCCGGAGCTCGTACTCGAGCTTCGCGGCGTAGCGGCGGAAAAGGAGCGCCTCGAGGAAGCGGGTCGCCTCCGCCCGCTCCTCGGCCTCCTCGGCGGAAAGCCCAAAGTGCTCGGCGTGCCAGCCCGCCTCACGCGTGACCGACTCGAGGACGAACGAGTAGATCTCGGTCAGCGCGTGGTCACGCGCGAGCTTTCTAAACGCGTAGGGCAGCGCCGGGTCGCAGCCGGCGTAGTGGAGCGCGTGGCCGGCCTCGTGGAGGAGCGCCTGGTAGTCGTGGAGCCCGCCCTGGGCCCGTGTGATCAGGTGGACGACCTTCGGCGGGTCGGAAGCGATGACGCAGGCCCGCGGGTTCTTCTGCGGGCGGTCGTCGAGGTCGAGGCGGATGCGCGAATCGCCAGCGAGGTCGAAGCCGAGCCCCGTGAGCGTCTCGAGGCAGACAGGGACGGAGCGCTCCTTCGTGTACGTGTCTGCGAGCGGTGAGAGTCGGCGGAGGTAGGCGATGTGGTGCGAGGACGGCTCGTCCTCGCGCTCCGGGCCGAGGAGGCCGCCGACCCAGCGCTCACGGAGGTCGAGCCACGCGCCGTCCTGCCGCTCGACCGCCCCTCGGAGAGCCGCGGCGAGCGCGTACAGGTCGATTCCCTTGAGCTCGGCGCTGCGCCTGACCGGGTCCCGCTCGCCGGAGAGCTCGCCCTCGAGCGCCTCGCCCTTGCGCAGAAGATCGTGGCGGCGGTCGTTGAAGAGCGCAGAGGCGTTCGCGGCCAGGTGCCCCAGCTCCTCCCGGTCGGCGTAGCCGTCGACCACGGCCAGGCGCGCCTGCGCGGTTCGCAGCGGCATGACCTCGCCCCGGTAGTCGATCCGCTGGGCGAGGATCGCGTTCTCGAGCTCGTCCGCCTCCGCTGCCAGCTCCGCTGAGATGACTCCACCGGCACAGGCCTCCCGGAGCCGGAGGAGCCGCTCGCGCGCATCGCCTGCGGCGGCCGCCTCCTCCGCGCGGAGGGCCTCGTGCTGGTCGCGCGTGAAGAGGTCGGCGTAGCGCGCGACGATCACCGCTTGCTCGCTGGTCTCTTTCTCCCCGACGCGCACAGCGCGCGCCTCCTCCGAGCGCTCGAAGACGTAGCGGGAGAGCCGCTCCTCGAACCCGTCCGCCGTCAGAACATCCACTCGTCCTCCCGTCAGATGCCCAGCCGCTCGAGCAGGGCCTCGTCTTGACGCCACTTCGGGCGCACCTTCACCCGGAGCTGGAGGAACGCCCTGCGGCCGAGCAGAGCTTCGATCTCGGGTCGCGCCCCCGACCCCACGGCTTTGATCATGCTGCCGCCCTTTCCGATCAGGATCGCCTTCTGGGACTCGGACTCTACGTAGACACTTGCCTCGACGCGTCCGGCCTCGAGGTCCGTCACCTCGACGGAGATCGCGTGCGGGACCTCCTCCCGGGTGAGGCGCAGCGCCTGCTCGCGGACGAGCTCGGCCACCTGGAGCTCGAGCGGCGAGTCCGTCGTCTGGCCCTCGGGGAAGTACTGCGGCCCCTCGGGGAGCAGCTCGACGAGCGTCCGCTCGAGCTCGGCGACGCCGTCGCCGGTCCTCGCGCTGATCGGGTGGAGCTCGCGGAAGTCGCCCAGCTCAGCCGCGCGCACGATCTGATCGGCGATCTCCGCCGGCTTCAGCCGGTCGACCTTGTTGAGCGCGATCACGACCGGCGCCCCGGCCGCGAAGGCGCGCTGGGCGACAAAGCGGTCACCCGGCCCGATCGTCTCGTTCGCGGCGAGGACGAAAAGGACGCCGTCGACGTCCGCGAGCGAGGCGTCCACGGTGCGCTGCATCCGCTCGGTCATCGCGTCGAGCGGCTTCTGGAAGCCGGGCAGGTCGATGAGGACGAGCTGGTAGCCGTCCCCGTTGACGACCCCCGCGATCCGCCGCCGGGTCGTCTGCGGCTTGTCGGAGACGATGGCGACCTTGCCGCGGCAGAGCGCGTTCACGAGCGTCGACTTGCCCACGTTCGGGCGGCCGGCGACCGCGACGAAGCCGCTCCTCACAGAACGAAGTGGTCCGGCAGGAGCTCGTCAACCGTGCGGACGAGCAGCTCTCCTCTGTGCATGAAGACGACGCGCTCCACGCCGAACTCGAGCAGCCACTGCCGGCAGCCGCCGCAGGGAGAGGCGGTGATCGCGACCGCCGCGACGTCGCCGGGCCGGACGCCCTCGGCGACCGCGCGCCCGAGAGCGCAACGCTCCGCGCAGATGCCGAGCGGGTAGGCCGCGTTCTCGACGTTCACGCCCGTGATCACCCGCCCGTCGCGCGCGAGCACGGCCGCGCCGACGTGGAAGTCCGAGTACGGCGCGTACGCGGCCCCGCTCGCCTCGAGCGCGAGTCCGTAGAGCTCCTGGTCGGTCACGAGAGGGCCTGGAAGAGCACGAGCGTGACCAGCGTCCCGATCACGGCGCCCCAGATCACCTCGAGAGTGGAGTGGATGCCGCTCTCGACGCGGGTCTGCGCCACGAGCAGCGCCATCACGAACGAGATCGCGGAGACGAGCAGCCGGTGCGCGTAATTGGCCGTGACGAACGTGAGCGCCATCCAACCCCCGAAGGCCACAGCCGCGTGACCGGACGGGAGACCGCCGCGGAGCGGCGTTCCGCGGCCGGAGACCGCCTTGATCGCGATGACGATGATGATCGTGACGACGAGGGCGATGATCGAGAGGCTGAGGGGAACGTCGCGGACGCGGTTGACGAGCCGGTAGCTCGGATCGCCGAGCCGGTCGAGGAAGACGAGGTAGCCGATCACGATCGCGTTCACGGCCGCGATCAGGACGGCGCCGGCGGCGATGTCCTTCGCGAGCTTCGCGAGCGGGTCGAAAGACGTTGTGGCGATGTCGATCGTCGCCTCGATCGCCGTGTTCACCATCTCGGCGATGAGGACGAATGCGATCGCGAGCATGACCGCGACGAGCTCGAGCTTCGAAACGCCGTAGGCGAACGCGAGCACAAGCACTCCAGTCGCGATCGCGAAGTGAATGCGCATGTTCCGCTGCGTGCGGAGGACGTGGATGATGCCCTCGAGCGCGTAGTTGAAGCTCTGGAGGATCGAAGGGCTCCGCCGCGCCGGGCGAGCGAGCGACGTGCCGGGCGAGACGATGTCGCGGAGCACCCGGAGCCGCGGGCGGGGGCGCGCCTCCTCCTGCGTGGGCTCGGGCCGGAGCGCCACTTAGTGGTCTCCACCGTAAGTACGGTCTCGCTTGGCCGCGCGAAAACCAAGCAGGCCAAGGACGCAGGGGGGCCGCATACTCAAGCAGTATGTGGCCGACCGAGGACGCAGGGATGCGCCGGTTTGCAGCCGGGCAGGCGAGGGCCTATTTGCGGTGGCGACCACCTAGTGCTCTGTCCGGCGTGTACGGCGCGCCCTGGCGGCTGCAAAGCGGCGCCGTGCCGCGTCCTCGGTCGCGCCCAGGGCCAGCTTCGCCTCGCGCCGGGACATGGCCTCCCCGTGGTCGTAGCCGAGCAGGTGGAGAAGCCCGTGGACGAGCGGAGAGCGCCACAGGTCGCCCACCACCTGCGGGCAAACGACGACGTCGCCGAGCTGTCGCGGTAGCCCGTCCGGCAGCTCGTCCTTGCCGTCGATCGGGAACGAAAGCACGTCGGTCACCTCGTCGGCGCGCAGGTGCTCGCGCTTGAGCGCGCGCATCTCCTCCGGCCCGGCGAAGGCGACGCCGAGGTCGCCCGCGGCCACTCCCTCGGCCTCGAGCACCTGCACGCACACCACCCGGACAGCCGCCTCGTCCACCTCGGCGCCGCTCCGGTTGGCGAC
>JBGPNP010000267.1:0-4234 GCA_041487575.1 Gaiellaceae bacterium
CCTTCCGCGCCGAGGCGGAAGGGCTCGACGACCGCGACCGGGCCTTCGCCATGCAGCTTGCGTACGGCACCGTCCAACGCGTCCGGACGCTCGACCACGCGATCGAGACGCTCGCGCGGCGACCGATGCGCAAGCTCGACCCACCGGTGCGGGCCGCGCTTCGCATCGGCGGGTACCAGCTCGCTTTCATGGGCTCGGTACCGATGCACGCCGCGGTGAACGAGACCGTTGAGCTCGTTCGGGCCGCGGGGCTCGAGCGCGCGGTTGCTTTCGCGAACGCGGTGATGCGCAGACTGACGCTCGGCTTAGCGGACATTCTCTCCGGCCTCCTCGAGGACACGCCCGCGCAGGCAGCGCTCAAGCATTCCTACCCGGACTGGGTCGCCGAGACCTGGTGGCGGGAGCTCGGGCCGGAGCAGGCGGTCGCACTCATGCGCGCCCAGAACGAGCCGCTCCCGACCGTCGTCCGCGTCAACCGCCTCAGGCCGGGCGAGCTCCCGCCGGGCCCGCTCGAGGTCGAGGAGATCCCGGCGGCCTGGCTCGAGCAGGGCCTCGTGTGGCCGCAGAGCCTCGGCTCCCAGCTCGCCGGCGCGGCCGTCGGGGCGCAACCCGGCGAGCGTGTCCTCGACCTCTGCGCTGCGCCCGGTGGCAAGGCGACGCAGATCGCCGAGATCGCAGCCGAGGTCGTCGCCGTCGAGAAGCATGCAGGTCGAGCTCAGGAGCTCAAGGAGAACGTCGCGCGCCTCGGCGCGACGAACGTCCACGTGCTCTGGGCGGACGCGCTCGAGCTTCCACCCGGCCTCGGCGACTTCGACCGCGTGCTCGTCGACGCGCCCTGCTCCGGCCTCGGCGTCCTGGCCTCGCGCCCGGATCTGCGCTGGCGGGCGGAGCCGCTCCCCGAGCTCCAGCTCACGCTCCTGCGCGCGGCGCTCGACCACGTGCGTCCCGGGGGCACGGTGACGTACTCGGTCTGCACCATGAGCCGCGCCGAGAACGAGGACGTCGTCGACGAGCTCGGCGTCCCAGCGGACGACCTCGGCGCCGAGCACCCCGAATACCGTCACCCATCCCGGCCCGAGTTCCTCCTCACGCTGCCGCACGTCCACCGGACGTCCGGGTTCTTCGTCGCGCGGCTCCGTCCGTAAGATCACAGCGTGGGCTGGCACGAGTGGACGCGGAGCGCAGAAGTCGAGCCGTCGCTCTATGCGGCCGACTTCGCCAACCTGGGCGCCCAGGTGAAGGCGCTCCTGAACGCGGGCGCCCGCATCTTCCACTTCGACGTCGGCGACGGGCACTTCGTCGAGCCGATCACGATCGGGCCGGTCGTGCTCAAGGACGTCGCTCCGCTCGTGCATGAGGTCGGCGGCGCGCTCGACTGCCACCTCATGGTGGACAACCCCGAGCGCCACATCCGCCAGATCGCCGAGGCAGGCGGAGACAGCGTCACCTTCCACGTCGAGGCGACCGACGACGTCGCGCGCACGACCGCGCTCGCCCGCGAGCACGGGCTCGAGGTCGGCCTCGCGTTCAACCCGGAGACTCCGGTCGAGGCCGCTGCGGAGGCTTCGGCGGACGCGGACCTCGTCCTCTGCATGAGCATCCATCCCGGCTACTCGGGACAGGAGTTCATGCCCGAGGCGCTCGACCGGATCCGCGAGCTCAGGCGGCTCCTCCCACGCAAGCTCATCCAGGTGGACGGCGGAATCCACGCCGAGAACATCCGGGCGGTACACGAGGCCGGAGCGAACCTCATTGTCGCCGGGAGCGCCGTCTTCGCGGACGGCGACCTCCCGCACCCGTACCTGCGTCTGCTCCGTGCCCTCGCATGAGGCGGTCTTCGCGAGTCAAGCAAGGCGAGTAATGGGTCGCACGGAAAATGCGAAGCATTTTCCGTGGTTAGAGCGCGCGCTCGAGCTCGCCGAGCGCGGAAGAGGCGCGACGCACCCGAACCCGATCGTCGGAGCGGTCGTCGTCAGTGGTGACGAGCTGGTCGGCGAGGGCTGGCACGAGCGGGCCGGGGGGCCTCACGCCGAGGTCGTCGCGCTCGAGGCGGCGGGGGAGAAGGCCCGCGGCGCGACGCTCTACGCCACCCTCGAGCCCTGCGCGCACCACGGGCGGACGCCTCCCTGCGCGGACGCCGTCGCCGCGGCGGGGATCACCCGGGTCGTAGCGGCCGCGGGAGACCCCAATCCGAAGACCGACGGCAAGGGCTTCGATCGCCTGCGCGCGGCCGGGATCGAGGTCGAGCTTCCGGGCGGCGAGCTCGAGCGCCGCGCGCGCCGGCAGAACGAGGCCTACCGCAGGTGGGTCGCGAGCGGCCGGCCCTTCGTCACGTACAAGGCGGCGATGACCCTCGACGGGCGGGTCGCGGCCGGCGGCGGCGACGCGCGCTGGGTCTCCGGCGAGACGAGCCGCCGGCTCGTCCACGAGCTCCGGGCCGCCTCGGACGCCGTCGCCGTCGGCATGGGCACGGTCCGGGTCGAGAACCCGAAGCTGACAGCCCGGGACGTCGGGGCCGTCCGCCAGCCCCGCCGGCTCGCTTTCGGGCACGGCCCGCTCCCAGCCGGCTCCGAGCTCGAGCTCTGCGCGGGCCCGCTCGAGGACGAGCTCCGTCGCCTCGCGGAGGAGGGCGTCCAGTCGCTCCTCCTCGAGGGAGGCCCGACCCTTGCAGGAGCCTTCCTACGGGCCGGCCTGATCGACAAGCTCCTGCTCTTCGTCGCCCCGAAGCTCGTCGGCGGGGCCGACGCGCCGCCCCTCTTTGCGGGCCCTGGCGTTCGCGCGATGGCCGACGTCATCCCCCTCTCGAGCCTCGAAGCTGCCCCAGTCGGCGACGACCTCCTGCTCACCGCCTACCTCCGCGAGCCCTGACGCCTCCCCGTCGCGGGCGCGAGCGCGCCGGCGCGCCGAGGGGGAAATGCCCGGTGTTCTCATTGGGGGGGCGGTCGTGTGCGCTTGTGTTCCAAGTCACGATCGCCAGACCCGGCCGCCGAGCCGCGACCTCACGGCCGGACCGTCCGCTCCCGAGGTCGAAATCCGCATGACGAGTACGATCGCCGAGATCGTGACTTGGAACACAAGGAAAGCGAACGCGTCGTCGCTAAGGTTGGGTGTGTGTTCACGGGGATCGTGCGCGAGGTGGGCAGGGTCGAGGCGGTCGACCGGGACGGCTCGGGGGTCCGGCTCCGCGTCCACGCTCGCGAGACCGCCGCCCGGACGACGCTCGGCGACTCGGTCGCCGTCAGCGGCGTCTGCCTGACCGCCGTCACCGTCTCCGGCGGCAGCCTCGCCTTCGACGCCGTGCCCGAGACCCTCCGGCGGACGACGCTCGGCCGGCTCCGGCCCGGCTCCGAGGTGAACGTCGAGCCGGCCCTGCGAGCCGGCGAGCCGCTCGGGGGGCACATCGTTCAGGGCCACGTCGACGGGGTCGGTCTCGTCCGCTCGCTCGAGCCCGAGGGCGACGGGATGCGGCTCGAGCTCGAGGTGCGGCCGGAGATCCTCCGCTACTGCGTCGAGAAGGGCTCGATCGCGATCGAGGGCGTCAGCCTGACGATCGCGGGCCTCGGCGACGATTCGCTTGCGATCGCGCTCGTCCCGCACACGCTCGCGGTGACGACCCTCGGCCGCCTGACCCCCGGCGACCCGGTCAACCTCGAGGCGGACGTGCTCGCCAAGCACGTCGAGCGCCTCCTCGAGGGCCGCCTCCCCGGCTGACCGCGGTACGATTGGGCCCGATGGCCCAGCGCGCGGCAGCGGTCCAGGCAGTCTCCCCGTTCGCGTCGATCGAGGAGGCGCTCGAGGACATCCGGAACGGCAAGCTCGTCGTCGTCGTCGACGACCCCGACCGCGAGAACGAGGGCGATCTGACCATCGCCGCCCAGTTCGCGACGCCCGCTGCGATCAACTTCATGGCGACACACGCTCGAGGGCTCATCTGCCTCGCCCTCACCGAGGACCGGTGCGACGAGCTGGCGCTGCCGCCGATGACGCACAACAACCGGACGCGCTACGAGACCGCGTTCACGATCTCGATCGAGGCGCGCGAGGGCGTGACGACGGGGATCTCGGCCGCCGACCGCTCGCACACGATCCAGGTAGCGATCGACCCGACGAAGGGGCCCGACGACATCATCCAGCCCGGGCACGTCTTTCCGCTCCGGGCGCGCCGGGGCGGCGTCCTCCAGCGCACCGGCCAGACCGAGGCGGCCGTCGACCTCGCCCGGCTCGCCGGCCTCAA
>JBGPNP010000268.1:0-4206 GCA_041487575.1 Gaiellaceae bacterium
GCCGCCGCGGCGGATCAGGGTCGCCGCCGGCCCGCGCCGCGCCGTCGGCACCGAGCCTGACGTCCCGAGGAAGACTACGTCGAGGTCCACACGGCAAGTCTAGGGCGAGGAGACCGCGGCAGCCCGTCGGCGGGCTCCGCTGGAGAAGCCGCTAGCCGGGGAGCGTGAGCACGGTGCCCGGCTGGAGCGAGCCGGGATCGTCGAGCCCATTCCGCTCGCGGATCCGCCAGACGGCCTTGCGCACGTCCCCGCCGTAGTGCTCCGCGGCGATCACCCAGAGCGTGTCCCCGGGCCTCACGACGTACCGCGCCTCCGGGGCCGCCCCGCTCGACGGCCGCGCTGCCCCCAACGCGGCGAGGAGGAGTGCGAGCAGGACGACCCCGGTGAGTGTGAGACGCGAACCGAACATGCGTTCGCCATGATAAACGAACACACGTTCGTCTGTCAAGCCCCGTCTAGAAGATTCCTCCGAGGAAGCGGCCGTCCCGGTAGACAAGCTCCCCGTCGGCGTACACCGCGCTCTCGCTCCGGAGGTCGCAGACGAGATCCCAGTGGAGCGCCGACTCGTTGACGCCGCCGCTCTCCGGGTAGGACTTCCCGAGCGCGAGGTGGACGGTGCCGCCGATCTTCTCGTCGAAGAGCGTGTTGCGCGTGTGCTCCTTGATCGCATCGTTCAGGCCGAACGCGAACTCCCCGAGGCGCCGCGCGCCGTCGTCCATCGCGAGCATCTGCTGGAGAAAGTCCCCGCCCTTGCGAGCGGAGGCCTCGACGACCTCGCCTCCCGCGAAGGCCAGGCGGACGCCCTCGACGGAGCGCCCGCCGTGAGTGGCGGGGAACGCGAAGGAGATCTCGCCCTCGACGCTCGTCTCGACGGGGCCGGTGAAGATCTCCCCGTCGGGGAAGTTCTCTTTCCCGCCGCACGCGATCCACGTCCGCCCGCGGACGCCGACGGTAAGGTCGGTTCCCTCTGCGACGACGCGGATCTCGCGGGTCGTCGCGAGCCAGTCGCGGAGTCCGTGCAGCGTCTCGTCGAATGCCCTCCAGGCGACGACGGGGTCGTCCTCGTCGAGCCGCCCGGCCCCGAAGACGAAGTCCTCGTACTCGGAAAGCGACATCGCGGCGTCCTGAGCGCCGGCCTGGGTCGGAAAGGCCGTGACGTTCCAGCGGAGCTCGCCGGCAGCGGCCCGCGACATCAGGATGTCGCGCAGCTTCGACCGCGCCCTCCCCACCCGCGCGTACCGGGCGGGGTCGATCCCGGAGAGAGCCCGGGTGTTTGCGGGTGCGTCCACGAGGAGGCGAACGTCAGCGTTCCGCACCTCCTCGTAGCGCGAGGGGTTCACCCAGTCGAGCTGCGCGTCGGTGCCGCGGGCGAGCACCGTCTCCGCGAGGCCGTCGAGCCCGACGCGCACCTGCGGGTACCCGCCGGCCTCGAGCACGCGCCGGTGGAGCGCCCGCAGGAGCGGCGCGGCGAGCAGCGAACCCTCGATGAAGACGAGGTCGCCAGGTCGGACGCCCGCCGAGTACTCGACGAGTACGCGGGCGAGCTTCTCGACACGCGAATCAGCCATCGGCCTGCTCCGGCGCGGCCAGGAAGCGACCCGCCTTCCAGACGAGCTCGCCGTCGGCGTAGACCTCGCCCTCCTCACGCAGGTCGCAGATGAGGTCCCAGTGGAGGCCGGAGACGTTCTCGCCGCCGGCCTGCGGGAACGACGACCCGAGCGCGAAGTGCATCGTGCCGCCGATCTTCTCGTCGAAGAGGATGTTGCGGGTGAAGCGGTCGATCTCGTAGTTGAGCCCGAACGCAACCTCCCCGAGCACGGGTGCTCCGTCGTCCATCTCGAGGAGCGAGCGGAGGTAGTCCTCTCCGCTCGAGGCCTCGGCCGCCACGACTCTGCCCGCCTCGAAGCGCAGGCGAACGTCCTCGACCTCGCGCCCGAGGAAGACGGCCGGGAACGAGAAACGAATCTCGCCCTCGGTCTCCGTCTCGACGGGGCTCGTGAAGACCTCGCCGTCGGGCATGTTGACGTGGCCGTCGGCGGCGAGCCACTTCCTCCCGGCGACGCCGAGCCGGAGGTCCGTGCCTGGCCCGAGGACGCGGAGCTCGCGCGCCGGGGCGAGCTCGCCGACGCGCCCGGCGAGCTCCCGCGAGAGCAAGCGCCAGTGCCCGGCCGGGTCGTCTCGTTCGACCTGGCAGGCGGCGAACACGAACGCCTCGTAGTTCTCGAGCGACATGTCCGCGTCCTGGGCGTGAGCGTGCGTCGGCTGGAGCGTGCCGCACCAGCGCATCTCGCCCGCGGCTATCCGGTCCCAGCGCCGCTTCGAGAGCTCGCGCCTGGCACCGATCCAGCGGCTCTGCCGGCGCGGGTCGGCCCGGCTGAAGGAGCGGGTGTTCGCCTCCGACCAGATCGTCACGGAGGCATCGAGCGTCTCGACCTCGTGCCAATCGACCGGCGAGAGGTAGACGAGCTGCTCGTCCGAGCCCACGGCGAGGAGCTGCTCGGCGATCCCGTCCAGCTCGACGTTCGTGAAGGGATGGGCGCCGGCGGCGAGCGCGGCCCTGTAGAGCGCGGCCAGGAGCGGCTCGGCGCTTTCGTGGCCGTCGAGCCTGACGACGTCGCCCTCGGCGAGCGCGAGGGAGTAGCCGACGATGAGTTCCGCGAGGCGCTCGACGCGGGGATCCGTCACGCCGCGCCCGTCCCGGCTGCGACCCGGTCGAGCACGGCGTCCGTGAGCCGCGTGGCGCCGAAGCGCACGACGTCGTCGGTGGCGAGGCCGGTCTCCGTCTCCGCCTCGGCGATCGCCCGGCGCGCCGCCGACTTGTCGAGCTTCGACGTGTTGAGGGCGATCGCCGCTACCGTAGCCGGCCGCGCGGGCAGCGCGATCCGCTCGTGGAGGTCGACGAGCTCGGCGAGCGGCGGGATCGGGTGCTCCGGAAGCCCGTCGAGGTGCGTCTCACCTGCCATGTGGCAGAGCACGAGCGCGTGCGGCGCGGTCCCGTGGTAGAGGCCGAGCGTCACGCCCGAGTACTGCGGGTGCGTGAGCGAGCCCTGGCCCTCGACCCAGAGGAGCTCGCCCCGGGCCGCGCCCTCGACGACGAGCCGCTCGGCGGCGCCCGCGAGGAAGTCGGCGACGACCGCGTCCACGGCGATGCCCCAGCCGGCGATCGCGATCCCGGTCTGGCCGGTCGGGACGAAGACCGAAGCGAGCCCGCGAGCCTGCGCCTCCCGGTCGAGCTCGAGCGCGACGCTCATCTTCCCGACCGCGCAGTCCGAGCCGACCGTGAGGACGACGGTCGCGCCGTGCTGGAGGTTTGCACCCGTGGCGACACCGAGGTCGGCCGGGGGTCGACGCAGGTCTCGGAGCTCGACGTTGTGCCGGCGTGCGTGCTCCACGAACTCGGGGTCATTCCCGAGGAACTCGTGCATGCCAGCCTCGACGTCGAGGCCCTGCGAGATCGCGTGCTTGATCATCTCCCGCCACGCCTCCGGCAGCCGCCCGCCCGTGGGAGCGACGCCGATGAGCGCGGTCGTCGGCCCGAAGCAGAGCGTGTCGGCGACGCGGCCGACGATGGGGATGCCCTCGTACATCTCGCCGGCGTGCTCCGAGTCCAGGATGGCGACGACGGGGTCGGCGCCGTAGCGAATGACGCCGCGCGCCGTCTTCCCGTGGTGCGGGTCGGCCGAGTGGCCTTCGGCTAGGACCAGGTAACGCTTCACAACCGCGGAAAACGCTCCGCGTTTTCCGCGGAGGATGCTTGTCCCTTCGCTGCGCTCGGGAGGACCTCGTCCCTCCGGCGCACGCCCAGCCCCGGTTCAGTCGACGGGACCTGGACTCCGTCGACGAGCTCGACTCCCTCCCACGGGTCCTCCGCGAGGAGGAGGTTCCCGTCGAGGTCGATGTGGTCACACAGCGGGGCGACGGCGCAGCCGGCGGCGATTCCGAGCCCCGACTCGATCATGCAGCCGAGCATGACGCCGAGCCCGAGAGCGCGGGCCGCGTGGGCGATGCGGATCGCCTCGCGGATGCCGCCGCTCTTCGCGAGCTTGATGTTGACGCCGTGGGCACGCCCGGCGCAGGCGGCGACGTCGCCGAGCGTGTGGCAGTCCTCGTCGACGTAGATCGGGAGCTTCGAGGCGGCTTTCAGGCGCGGGCCGCCCGCATCGCCGGCCGGCAGCGGCTGCTCGACGTACTCGACGCCGAGGCCGC
>JBGPNP010000269.1:0-4194 GCA_041487575.1 Gaiellaceae bacterium
CTCGCGCGCTGCGCCAAGCTCGTGCTCGACCACACCGGCCTCCTGCCCCACCTGAACCCGGGGTTGATGACGCGGGACGAGCTCGAGTCGTTGCGGCCGGTCTCGGCCTCGATGGGAATCATGTTGGAGACGACCGCCGACCGGTTGTCGGCGCGCGGCGGTGCGCATTGGGCCTCTCCCGACAAGGTTCCGGCGCGCCGGCTGGAGACCATCAGGCTCGCCGGCGAGCTCGCGATCCCGTTCACGAGTGGGATTCTGATCGGAATCGGCGAGACCCGGGAGGAGCGCCTCGAGGCGCTGCTCGCCCTCAAGGCGCTGGGCGAGGAGTTCGGGCATGTCCAGGAGGTGATCGTCCAGAACTTCCGGGCGAAGCCGGGGACGCGGATGGCCTCCCACCCCGAGCCTTCGCTCGACGACCACCTCTGGACGATCGCGGCGGCGCGGCTCCTGCTCGGGCCGGAGTGGCACGTGCAGGCCCCGCCGAACCTCGCGTATGACGACTTCCCGCGTCTGCTCGACGCCGGGATCGACGACTGGGGCGGTGTCTCCCCGGTCACGATCGACCACGTCAATCCGGAGGCGCCGTGGCCGGATGTCGAGCGGCTGCGCGAGGCGACCCGCTCGCGCGGCCTCGAGCTCGCCGCGCGGTTGCCGGTGTACCCCGAGTACGTCGGTGAGCGTTGGCTCGATCCGGCGGTGTTGCCCGCGGTGCTGCGCTCCGCGGATGCGATGGGTCTCGCGCGCGAGGATCGGTGGGCGCCGGGTGAGCCTGGGCCGGTGCCTTTCGTCGTTCGCACAGACGCCCTGCCGCTCGAGCTCACAGGGGACGAGTTGGGCGAGGACGAGCTGACACGGCTGTTCGAGGCGCGCGGCTCGGAGCGCGAGCGAGTCTTCGCCGCGGCGGATCACCTCCGGCGCGAGGTCTGCGGCGACGGGGTCAGCTACGTCGTCACGCGGAACATCCAGTACACGAACGTCTGCTACTTCCGCTGCGGCTTCTGCGCGTTTTCGAAGGGAAAGCTGGCGCGGAACCTGCGCGGCGCGCCGTACCTCGTGCCGCTCGCCGAGATCGTCCGCCGCTGCGAGGAGGCGTGGGAGCGGGGCGCGACCGAGGTGTGTCTGCAGGGCGGGATCCACCCGGCGTTCACGGGCGACTACTACGCCGAGGTCGTCTCGGCGATCAAGGACGCGGTGCCCGATCTCCACGTCCACGCGTTCTCGGCGCTCGAGATCTGGCAGGGAGCGGCGACGCTCGGGCTTCCGCTCGAGGAGTACCTGGCTCGGTTGCGCGACCTCGGCCTGAGCTCGCTGCCCGGGACGGCCGCGGAGATCCTCGACGACGAGGTGCGGGCGGTGATCTGCCCTGACAAGGTGACGACGGCGCAGTGGCTCGAGGTGCACGACGCCGCCCATCGCACCGGGCTGCGCTCGACGACGACGATCATGTACGGCCACGTCGAGGGCCCGCGGAGTTGGGCCCGCCACCTCCTCGCCCTGCGCGATCAGCAGAAGCGGACGGGCGGCTTCACCGAGTTCGTGCCCCTCCCCTTCGTTCACATGGAGGCGCCGATCTACCTCAAGGGCCGCGCCCGCCCCGGCCCGACCTTCCGCGAGGCGATCCTCATGCACGCGGTCGCGCGGCTCGCCCTCCACCCGTGGATCACGAACATCCAGGCCTCCTGGGTGAAGCTCGGCGTGGACGGCGCCCAGGCCACGCTCCAAGCGGGAGCAAACGACCTGGGCGGCACGCTCATGAACGAGTCGATCTCCCGCGCCGCCGGCGCGAGCCACGGTCAGGAGATGCCGCCGGAGAGCATGGAGGCTGCCATCCGCGGGATCGGCCGCACGCCGCGACAGCGAACAACGCTCTACGGCACGCCCGACGCGGAGCGCACCCTGGCCTCGTTCGGCGCCCCGCCGCTCGTCGAGCCGGCGAACCCGCCTGTGAGCGACGCGAAGCTCGTCCGCCCGCCGCGTCTCGTGCGGCCGGGGCTCGCACCTGCCGCGTCGTGAACAAACCGCGGAAAATGCTGCACATTTTCCGCGGAGCTGGTTTGTCCCTTCGCTTCGCTCGGGAGGATCCCGTGCCCGAGCTTGCTCCGTGAGCCAGGTGCACGTATGCGTCATCGGCGGAGGAGCCATCGGCGCCTGTGTCGCTCTCGAGCTCGCCCGCCGCGGCGCGCGCGTGACGCTGCTCGAGCGCGGCGCCGAGCTCGCCTGGGGCTGCTCAGCAGGCAATGCCGGCCTCATCTGCCCGAGCCACTACACGCCGCTTGCCAACCCAGCTTCGCTCAGGGACGGCCTGCGCTGGATGGGGAAGCGCGACAGCCCCTTCTACCTCCGCCCGCGCCTGGCCGTCCTCCCCTGGATCGTGCGCTTCGCGCTCGCCGCCCGGCCCGCCCGCTCGCAAGCGGCCGGCCGCGTCGTCCAGGAGCTCGCCCGCGCGAGCCTCGAGCTCCACGCCGCCCTCGCGGACGAGGGCCTCGACACGGGCCTCAGGCGCGACGGCGTCCTCAACGTCTACTTCGCCCGGGAGAGCCTCGAGCACGCACAGCGCGAGGCCGAGCACAATCGCCGCGCCGGCCTCGAGTCGCGCATCCTGGCCTCGGACGAGATGTACGAGCTCGAGCCCTCGCTCGGCCCGGGCGCCGTCGGAGCCGTCCTCTATCCGGGCGACGCGCACTGCGACCCGCTCCGCTTCGTCAAAGCTGTGGGCCGCGCCGCCGAGGCAGCCGGCGTCGAGATCCGCACCCGCGTCGAGGCTCTCGGCTTCCGCCGGCGGGCCGGCCGGATCGAGGCCGTGGAGACGACCTCGGGAGAGCTCCGAGCGGACGAGGTCGTCCTGGCGACCGGCGCGTGGACGCCCGGCCTGGCCCGGGAGCTCGGCGTCTTCGTCCCGGTCGAGGGTGGCAAGGGCTACCACGTCGACCTCGAGCCGGCCGAGGGCGACCCGAAGCTGCCGGTCTGGCTGAACGAGACGCGCGTGATCGCGACGCCGCTCGAGGGCCGGCTGCGGCTCGCGGGGACGCTCGAGCTGGCCGGCCTCGACCTCTCCGTCGACCGGATCCGGGTGGGCGCGATCGTCCGTGCCGCCGAGCGCGGCCTCCCCTCGCTCCGAGGTCGCCGCGTCCTCGAGGTCTGGCGCGGCCTCCGCCCGTGCACGCCGGACGGCCTCCCGATCGTCGGCCGCCCCGCAGGGCTCGCGAACGTCGTTCTCGCGACCGGGCACGCGATGATGGGCCTGACGCTCGCCCCGGTCACCGGGCGCCTCGTGGCCGAGCTCCTCTCCGGCGAGCGCCCGAGCCACGACCTCGCGCCGCTCAGTTCGGACCGGTTCCGCCCGCTCCTCGGCCGGCTCCGAGCGTCGGCGAAAGCCTAGGCGGGAAGAGCGGTGTAATACGCGATCCGCTCCGAAACGACACCCTCCGCGCCGACCTTGATCAGGCCGCTTCCCTCGACTCCGGTTCCTGGAATGGCCCACCAGCACCAGGCCGTCAGGACGCCGTCCTCCTCCTTCGTCGCGACCTCGCCGATCTCCATCCAGGTCGTGCTGCTGGGGCTTGTCCGCATCGCCTCGACAGCTTCCTTGGTTGCCTCGAAGTAGGAAGCGAAGTCCGCCCGCTGGATGCGTCCGGCATTCGGGTCGTCAAAGACGTAGTCGGGGCTCGCAGCTTCGAGGATCCGATCCGGATCCGCGTTCGCCCATCCCTCCGCGTAAGCGCTCAGTTGGTCTGTTGCGGCGACCGTGCTCATCTCGCTCCCTTCGCTTGATCGTCTAAGTCCGCTCGGCGGCGCCCACGCCGCGCTCGGAGAAGTGCGCGATCTCCTCGAGATACTCGAGCACGCGCCCGAGCGGCTCGACGTCGCCGAACTTCGCGTCGATGTCGAAGAGGTTCCACTCGACCGCGCCCGCGACCCGGTCGCCGACGCACTCCCGAACGACGATCGGGCGGAAGCCCTCCGCGATGGCGTCCTCGCACGAGTGCCGCACGCAGCCGGCCATCGTGACGCCCGTGAGGATGACCGTGTCGACGCCGTGGGCGCGCAGCCATCCGGCCAGGTACGTGCCGTGGAAGGCGCTCGCGCGCTTCTTGACGATGACGTGCTCCCCGGGCTCCGGCGCGATGCGCTCGTCGATCGCGACGGCGTCCGTGCCGAGCCGCAGCACCTCGACCGGGATCTTGTGGTGCCAGA
>JBGPNP010000270.1:0-4187 GCA_041487575.1 Gaiellaceae bacterium
AGCTCCAGGATGGGGGGCCGGTGCTCTACCGGCAGCGGCGCGTCGGCAAGGACGGCGAGGAGTTCGAGCTGCTGAAGCTGCGGACGATGCTCGTCGGCGCCGAGGGAAAGGGCGCCGGCTTCGCGGTCGACCGCGGCGATCCGCGGATCACGCTGCCAGGGCGGACCCTGCGACGTTTGTCCGTCGACGAGCTGCCCCAGCTCTGGAACGTGCTGCGCGGCGAGATGAGCCTGATCGGCCCGCGGCCGACGCTCCGCTACCAGGTCGAGGCCTACACCGACCGCCAGCGGCGGCGCCTGGAGGTAAAGCCGGGGCTGACCGGCTGGGCGCAGATCCACGGCCGCGCCGAGGTGCCGTGGGACGACCGGATCGAGCTCGACGTCTGGTACGTGGAGCACCGCTCGCCGTGGGTCGATCTGAAGATCCTCGCCCGGACGCCGCAGGCCCTCTTCCGGGGCACCTACAAGGGCCCGACGGGCGGTTGGCGGGGCAAGTAGGGGCGGCCCGGCACGCTGGGGACGAACCGTCACACATTCGTGACGGTTTCCTCTTGACACGATTTGGTGTCTGACACCATCGAGATGCCCGCCGGCTCGAACGCGCGCAACCAAGCGCCTTCGCCACGTCGTCGCGCGGTGCTGGTGTCAGACACCAGGGTTTAGCGCCGGCGGAGCACGAGATTGAACGAGGGCTCGCGGCGGCTGTGCTCGAGCACCGCGTCGGCGTCGGCCACGGCGAGGTCGCCGTTCCGCCGCAGCAGGCAGAGTTCGAACCCGAGCGACTCGTACAGGGCCAGCACCTCCGCCGGGCTCTCGCCCGAGAGGTATCGCTGGTCACGAAACTCGACCACCACGAGCAGGTGCGGGCTGCGCCGGAGCAGACCCTGGGCGCCCCGCAGCACGAGCGGCTCGG
The DNA here is from genome assembly GCA_041487575.1 of Gaiellaceae bacterium. Classification (GTDB taxonomy): domain Bacteria; phylum Actinomycetota; class Thermoleophilia; order Gaiellales; family Gaiellaceae; genus JBGPNP01. The sequence continues at coordinate 913 of JBGPNP010000270.1, forward strand.
CTCCCTCCACGTCCACTTTCAGCACATCGGCGGCGACGTCGGGGAGGAGCTCGTCGAGCGGGGCTGCCTGCACCTCGACGGCGTCCTCCGACTCGCTCAGGTGCGCGCCGGAGCGGTGGGTCTCGTCGAGCGCAAGACGCACGGTGCCCGCCGCGTCGGAGGCTGCGAAGGGCAGAATCGTCACGCCGAGGCCGTGGCGCCGGACGTTCGCCCGGAGCAGATCGACCGCCCACGGCGCGGGCTCGACCGCGAAGACCTTGCCCGCCGGGCCGACCAGCTGTCCGGCGAGGACGGAGTGGAAGCCGACGTGTGCGCCGACGTCGACGAAGATGCCGCCCGGGCGCAGGGTGCGGGCAAGGAGCTTCATCACGTCCGCCTCCCACACGCCCTGGCTGCGGATCCACCGGACGAGCTGGTCGTCGGCACCGTCGAACCAGAGTGTTCCGATCGCGGTGTCGAGCTCGACCGCCTCCGCCGGCAACGCGGGCGGCACTCCTTCCGGGAGCGGGGTGTGCAGCCGCCGGCGGCGCCGGACGGCGGCGAGCGCCGGCCGGACCAGGCGCCGCAAGGATTCGGGCCGGAGCTCCCAGGCGCGCCAGGCGAGCGTGCGCATGGGCCGGGTACTACCACAACGCGCTGCGGCTAGATTCCTCCGGTGACCGCGGTCCTCTTCACCTGCGCCGGCCAGCGCGTGGACGTCGTCACCGCGTTCGCCCGGGCCGGGGCCCGGACGGTTGCGGTTGACTCGAACCCGCTCGCTCCGGCGATCTACCACGCCGACGTCCACGCGATCGTGGCGCGGATCGACGACCCCGGCTACCTGCCGGCACTGCAGGAGCTGGTCCGCGAGCACGACGTGAAGCTCATCGTCCCGCTGACCGACCTCGACCAGATCCTGCTCGCGGAGCACCGCGACGAGCTCGGGGCGATCGTGCTCCTGCCCGACGCCGACGTCGTCCGGCGCACCGCCGACAAGTACCTCGCCCACCACTTCTTCGAGGAGCAGGGGATCCCGTCGCCGCCGAGCTGGCTGCCCGGCGAGCTCCCGGCCGACCTCGAGTTTCCGGTGCTCGTCAAGGCGCGCTTCGGCTTCGGCTCGCGGCACATCTACCGCGCCGAGGATCGCGAGCAGCTCGACTTCTTCCTCCGCTACTCGCCGGTCGACTCGTTCGTGCAGCGCGCGTGCCCCGGCGAGGAGTTCTCCATCGACGTCTTCTGCGACCTCGACGGCCGCTGCCTGAACTCGATCCCGCGGACGATGATCGAGTCGAAGGGCGGCGAGTCGATCAAGGGGATGACGATCAAGGACTGGGAGCTGATCGAGCACGGCCGACGGGTCGCCGAGGCGCTTCAGATCGTCGGCCCGGCGAACATCCAGTGCTTCCGCGAGGCCGACGGCTCGCTCCCGGTCACGGATGTGAATCCGCGCTTCGGCGGCGGCTTCCCGCTGCCGACGGCTGCCGGCTCCCGCTACCCGGAGCTCGCGCTCGCCCTCGCGAACGGGGAGCGTCCCGAGCCGCGGCTCGGCGAGTTCCGTGAGGGCGTCGTGATGACTCGCTTCTTCTCGCAGGTGCTGCTCGCCGAGGATGGGGGGATGCTCGCGCCGCTCGATGAGCTGAGCGTCCCCGAGGAGGCGTGAGGCGCCGGCTCTTCATCGCCGGGACGGTGGTCGTGCTCGTCGCGTTCGGCGCCGGAGTCGCCTACGTGCTCCACGTGCGCCAGCAGGGCCGCGACATTCGCGGCTCGGCAACCCTCGAGTTCGTGCCGACGCTGACCCCGCCGATCGCGACCCCGGTGCCGGAGGAGCCGGGAGTCGCATGGGCGATGTACGGGCACGACCCCGAAAGACTCCGGGTTGCGACCGGCGTCTCGCTCGCGCCTCCCTTCCGCCGGGTCTGGACATTCCGCGCGCTCAACCTCGTCGAGTTTCCGCCGGCCGTCGCGTACGGGCGGCTCTACTTCGCCAACAATGACGGCGTGGTCTTCGCGATCAGCGCGAAGACGGGCAAGCGCGCGTGGAGGTACGACTCGGGCCGCTGTCAGGCGATGTCCCCGGCGGTCGACGGCAACACCGTCTACGTGACCTTCCTGAACCATCCGCCGTGCAATGCGAGCGGGAGCGACCGCCAGGGCCAGCTCGTCGCACTCTGGGCGGGCTCGGGCCGGGTCCGCTGGCGCAAGACGATCGGGCCCTCCGAGTCGTCGCCGGTCGTGAGCGGTGGCTCCGTCTTCGTCGGCGACTGGGCGGGCCGCGTCCACGCTTTCTCCGCCCGGACCGGCCGGCGCTGGTGGGTCTTCCAGGCGGGCGGCAAGGTCAAGGACGGGATCGCCGTCTCGGGTGGCCGCGTGTATTTCGGCGCCTACGACTCGCACGTCTACGCCCTCGACCGGGCAACGGGCAAGCTGGTCTGGAAGGCGGGCTCCCAGCCACGGTTCGGCCATCCGGGCGAGTTCTACGCGACGCCGGCGGTCGCCTACGGCCGTGTCTTCATCGGCTCCACGGACGGGAAGGAGTACGCCTTCGGCGCGGCGACCGGCGACCTGCTCTGGTCGCACTCGACCGGGGGCTACGTCTATTCCTCGGCCGCGGTCTGGCGGCAGCGCGTCTTCGCCGGCTCCTACTCCGGCTCGCTCTTCTGCTTCGACGCCGCGACGGGGGACGTGCTCTGGTCGTTTCGTGCAAACGGGCCGATCTCCGGTTCGCCGACCGTCATCGCCGGCCGCGTCTACTTCGCAACGCTCAGGGGCCTGACCTACGCGCTCGACGCGACGACCGGCCACCTCGTCTGGACGTTCCCGGACGGGAAGTACTCGCCGGTCGTCGCTGATGCGACGCGTCTCTACCTTGTCGGCTACACCCGCCTCTACGGCCTCAACGAGAAGCGGTAGCTCGTTGCATTTCGAGCGGTCGGCTCAGGGCTTCAGCGAATACCGGACTTCAGCGCAACCAGGGTAAGGAAGGCTTCTTGGTGTTTGTCCTCGGCAGCCTGAAAGGCCGCGATTGCTTTTCTCGCGTCCTCGATGTAGGCGAGTGTGTTCGCCTTCGTGAACGTTGCGAGGTGGTCGTAGTCCGCTTGGTGCCTCGCGGCTTGCAGATCGCAGAACGCCGCAGCCACGTCAGCGATTTCGGTTCCTCGAAGGGTGGCGATTAGCGGTCGCGAATGTTCGGGTCCTACGTCATCCTTGTTTGAGCGAATCCATCCGCAGACGGTCTCAAGTTGTTCGTGACCGACGGAGCGCGTCATCCGGAGTCGATCCGTGGCAGTTGCGTGGGG
>JBGPNP010000271.1:0-4179 GCA_041487575.1 Gaiellaceae bacterium
ACCGCTGCCGCGGCTCAGGGCCAGGCTGCGCAGGCTCGCCGACTCGCTCCGCTACGAGGAGGCGGCACGGCTGCGCGACCGCATCGCCGCGCTCGAGGGCGTCGTGCGCGAGCTTCGCGAGCTCGAGCGCCTGCGGGCTGCGGAGCTCTGCCTCCTCGTCCCGGCAGCCGAGGACGGCTTCCGCCGCGCCATCGTTCTCGCGGGCGGCCGCATTGCCGCGACACGGACGATCCCGCCCGGAGCCGGTGCCGCGCTCGAGCTCGAGGCGGCTGCCGCCGAGGCCGGGAGGCTTCCCCCCTCGACGGCGCCGGAGGACGCCGACGAGCTTCTGCTCGTCGGCTCGTTCCTCCGGCGCCCCCCGCCCGAGCTCCTAGTCCTCCCGCTCGGCGTCGCCGCCGTCCCGGCCCTCGCCTAAGCTCCGTCACATGGCGCAGGACCTCCAGGCGGAAGCGAACGTCGCCGCCGTGACGTTCGGCGACCGGCTCGCCGATCTCGTCGACCGGAGACGCAGTCAGCTCGTCGTCGGGCTCGATCCCCGACCGGAGCTGCTGCCGGTCGAGATTCGAGGCGACGTCCACGTCGGTCGCGCCTCGGCGGCCGAGGCCTGCGCGCGGTTCTGCCGCGGTCTGATCGACGCGGTCGCGCCGTACGTCGTCGCCGTCAAGCCTCAGCTCGCCTACTTCGAGGTCATGGGCGCCGACGGAATGCGCGCCTTCGAGGACGTCTGCGCCTATGCCCGCAACGCCGGACTCCTCGTCATCGCCGACGGCAAGCGCGGCGACATCGGCTCGACCGCCCGAGCCTACGCCGACGCCTACCTCGAGGCGCAGGAGGGCGCGCCGCCCCTCGTCGACGCGCTGACGGTCAACCCCTATCTCGGCAGCGACTCGATGGAGCCCTTCCTCGCCGCCTGCAGGCGCTCCGGGACGGGGCTCTTCTGCCTCGTCAAGACCACGAACGCGGGCGGCGCCGACATCCAGGAGCTCGTCCTGTCGGACGGCCGGCAGGTGTGGGAGCACGTCGCCGGGCTCGTTGCCGCCTGGGGAGAGGGCCTGGTCGGGGAGCGAGGGCTCTCGAGCGTGGGGGCCGTCGTGGGCGCGACGTACCCGCGCGCGATCGGCCTCGCGCGCAGGCTCATGCCCCAGGCGATCCTCCTCCTGCCCGGGGTCGGCGCGCAGGGAGCGACTCCGGCGGACGTCGCGCGCGCCTTCACGAGCGGCCCGGCGAGCGCGCTCGTCACGGTCTCCCGGGCGATCATCTACGCCTTCCGGGTCGACGGCGCCGACTGGCGCAAGGCCGCCGCGGCGGAAGCGGCGAGGCTGCGCGGCGAGGTCTGGGCGGTGTCCGGGTGGTAGACGCACGCCGCACCCGCAACTGGGGCGCGCGGGTGATCGCGCCGGTCGCGTTCTTCGCGGCCGTCACGCTCTTCGTCCTCGTAGTCCAGAGCTCGCTCGACAAGAACGGCGGCAAGAAGGCGACGCCGGTAACAGTCACGCAGCCGGCGGCGAGCGTCGCCGGCACGTCGGGCTCGTCCGCGCCGGCGCCGGCCCCGCCCGCAACGACTGCCGCCGCTCAGACGGCGCCCCAGAAGGAGGTATACCGCGTCAAGTCGGGCGACACGCTCGAGTCGATCGCCGCGCGGTTCAACACGACCGTCGCCGCGCTCCTCGAGCTGAACCCGAACATCGACCCGCTCGCGCTCAGGCCCGACCAGAAGATCCGGGTTCGGTAGGGGTCTCGTCGGCGAGCCGCCGCAAGGCGTGGACGCCTGCGAGCGCGATCGTCATGAGCGGGTTCCCCAGCGACCGGACCTCGACCCCCCCCACGCGGAGCTCCTGCTCTCGCCTCGGGATGTCGAGGCTGCGTGGCTCCCTCCCAAGGGAGACGACGCGCTGCGTCGCCTCGCGCTCTTCCCCCGACCACAGGAAGAGCCTGGTCGGCCGGAGCTCGAAGCCGCCGAGCGCGCCGAGCCGCACCTCGAGCGCGCGCTCTGCCCCGCGGACGAGCTCCTGGCCCGCGCGCCTTTCGATGAGGCTCATCGGACGGCCACGCTTTCTCCCTCCCGAGCGAAGCGATGGGACAGACTCCTCCCGGGGAAAATGCGGAGCATTTTCCCCAGCTTACGTACCGATTCTAGACTCCGACCCATGCGCCTTCGCCTCACGCTCGTCGCCGCGCTCTTGCTCGGGCTTGTCGGCACGGCCGGCGCGGCCGGCCCGCCGCCGTTCTCGGCGAGGGCAGTCCTGGTCGCCAACGGGACGACCGGGGAGATCCTGTACGCGTACGACGCCGACGCCCGCCTGCCCATGGCGAGCATCACGAAGGTGATGACGGCGCTCGTCGCGCTCGAGCGCGTGCACCCCGACGACGTCGTCACCGTCGGGCACCAGGCCCCTGCCGTCGGCGAGGCGTCCATCGACCTTCGCGAGGGGGAGCAGCTCGCCGTCCGCGACCTGCTCGCCGCTGCACTCATCCCGAGCGCGAACGACGCCGCCTACGCGCTCGCGTCCTACGTCGGCGAGGGAAGCGCGGAGCAGTTCGTGCAGCTCATGAACGAGCGCGCTCGCAAGCTTGGTCTTTCGAACACGCACTACGTCCGCCCAGACGGCCTCGACGTCGCCGGCCACTACTCCTCGGCCCGCGACATCTTCGAGCTCGCGCGGGTCGCCATGCGCCGGCCGCTCTTCCGCAAGCTCGTCCGCAAGAAGGCGATCACGATCGCGGGCGGCCGGCGCGTCTACACGCGGAACGACCTTCTGCGCTCCTTCCCGGGGACGATCGGCGTGAAGACGGGGCAGACGGAAGGCGCGGGCTGGAGCGAGGTCGCAGCCGCGAGGCGAGAGGGCGTCACGATCTACGCCGTCCTCCTCGGTGGGCCGAGCCGCGCGCAGCGTGACGAGGACCTCGAGGAGCTCCTCTCCTGGGGCTTCGACCAGTACGGCCGCGTGCAGCTCATCGACGAGAGCCGGACGTACGCGACCGCCGCCGTGCCGTTTTCCGGCCGCCGGCTCCGCCTCGTCGCCGCATCCTCGGCGTCGAGGGTCGTCCGGCTCGGGCGTCCCCTCGTCGAGCGGGTCATCGCGCCGATGATGGTCCGCCTGCCCGTCCGCTACGGCGACCCGCTCGGCCGGGTCTGCGTCACGGTGGAGAAGCGAGCCTACTGCCGCCCTCTCGTCGCCGCCGAGTCGATCCGGGCGCCGGGGCTCGTCCGCAAGCTCTCCTGGTACGCTGGCCACGCGCTCCACGGCGCAGGGGCCATGCTCTCGAGCGTCTTCGGAGGAATCCTGTGATCGTCACGGTGACCTTGAATGCTGCGATGGACCGGACGCTCATCGTCCCGAGCTTCCAGATCGGCCTGCGCCACCGGGCGAGCTCCGGGCACGTGAGCGCCGGTGGGAAAGGGATCAACGTCGCCCGGGCCCTCAAGCGGCTCGGCGTCCCGGTGGTCTGCACGGGCCTAGCCGGCGGGCGCAACGGCACCCTCATCGTCGAGGACCTCACCGACGAGGGCATCCTCAACGATCTCGTCCGCATCCGAGAGGAGTCGCGCACCTCGACGCTCGTCCTCGACCCGATCGCGAGCACGACGACCGAGATCTACGAGTGGGGGCCAGAGGTGCCCGCGGGGGAGCTTGCAATCCTGCGGGAGAAGCTCGCCTACCTCGTCCAGGGGGCGGAGTTCGTCGTCTTCGCCGGCTCGCTTCCGCGCGGCGTCGATCCGGGGATCTACGGCGAACTCGTCCGCGAGACGAACCGCCGTGGACTCCTCGCAGTCCTCGACTGCGAGGGTGAGGCCCTGCGGCTCGGCGTCGAGGCAGAGCCGTTCCTCGTCTCGCCCAACCAGCGCGAGGCCGAGGCGCTCGTCGGGCACGAGTTCAACGACGAGGAGGACCTCGCCGTCGCCCTCGACGAGATCGCCGACCTCGGCGCGCGCAACGTCATCATCACGCTCGAGACGGGCTGCTATGCGCTCCTGCGCGAGGAGCGCAACGAGGTGCGGCTGCGTGCGACCGTCCCGCGACTCGAGCCGCTCTCGGGCGCCGGCTCGGGCGACACGCTGCTCGCCGGGTTCATCGGGGCGCGCGTGGCCGGCCGGTTGCTCGAGGACGCGGTGCGCGCGGGTGTCGCCGCGGGAGCTGCGTCAGTCCTCGAGGCGGGCCCGGGCCGCTTCGACCCGAA
>JBGPNP010000272.1:0-4169 GCA_041487575.1 Gaiellaceae bacterium
CATGCGCAGGCACGTCTTCAGGTCGTAGAAGACGAGCCCGACCGTCGGGTTCGGCCCGGTGATCGCAGCGATAAGGTGCCCGCCGTCCCGGACCACGAAGACCGAGCCGTCCTCGGTCGTCGCCTCGAGCTGGACGAGCCCCTCCCGGCCCGCGCTCCGTGCCGCCTCGAGGAGGTCGGCGGCTGCCCGGCCCGCCTGCTCTCCCCGCCCCGCGTCCACGAAGGTCGACGCGAGAACGTCGCCGCTCTCGGCGGCGAGCACAGCGGCCTCGATCTGAGAGGAGATCTCGGTCAGGTCGGCCAGCGCCTTCGCCGGATCCATGGCCCTGGACGCTAGCAGAGCTTCACTGCTACCCGCGCCCTCCGGGCGCGTCTCGACAATGAAGGGACCGTGGAGGACCCTCGCCGCTTCCTGAGAAGGCTGCGCCACGCGCAGGCCGCGATCCTCGGCAAGTTCGGCGCCGACCGCGGCACCCACCTCGCGGCGATGATCTCCTACTTCGCCCTTCTCTCCTTCGTCCCGCTCCTCTTCCTCGCGCTCTCGCTCGTCGGGCTCGCCGGCGAGCCGAGCGAGTCGAGCTACCTCGTCGAGCAGCTCAAGCGCGCCTTCCCGGCGAGCTCGGTCGACCGGCTGATCGAGGTCGTGAGCGCGGTCCAGAAACGCTCGACCGAGCTCTCCGTCGTCGGGGCGATCGGCCTCCTCTGGGGCGCGCTCGGCTTCTTCAGCGTGCTCGAGTCGGCGTTCAACATCGTCTACGCGCTGCCGAACCGGCCCTTCCTCCGGCAGAAGGCGGTCGTCCTCGTCCTCACCGCCGTCTCCCTGGTCGTCCTCTTCGTCGCCCTGGTCGCCGCCTCGCTCGGCGTCGACCTGATCGAGAACGCAGGCGTCGCCGGGCCCGTGTTCGCGTACGTCTACGCCCTCGCGTTCTCGACTGTCCTCGTGCTGGGTTTCGTCTGGGGCATGTACCGCCTGCTCACGAACGCGAAGCCCGACCTCACCTGGCGGGAGACGCTCCCCGGCGCCGCGCTCGCCGCCGTCCTCCTCCAGGCGAGCTTCCAGGTGCTGCCCGTCTTCGTGCGGGCGACGGGCAAGCTCTACGCGCTCCAGGCCTTCGGCGGACTCGTCGTCCTCCTCGTCTGGATCTACCTGATGGCGAACGTGATCGTCCTCGGCGCGGAGGTCAACTGGTGGCTCGCGCGCGGCCAGGGACGGCGCCGGGAGGACGCGTGACGTCCTAGCAGGTCGGGTCGGCCGAGAGGGCGAGCGCCCGCTTCGCGAGGGCGCGCAGGATCTTGCGCTCGACCTCGGGATTGAGGTCGAGGAGGGTCCAGAAGCCCCGGCTCGTGAGGACGAAGAAGCGGAGAGGCGTCGTGGCAGTCACCGTCGCCGTGCGCCTGGAGTGCTCGATGAGGGCGATCTCGCCGAAGAAGCCCCCAGGGCCCATGGTCGCGAGGCGCGCGCCCCCTTTCGTGACCTCGACCTCGCCGTCGACGATCACGAAGAACTCGCTTGCGGTCTCTCCCTCCTTGCAGAGCACCTTGCCGGCCTTGACTTCGATGTCCTCGGTGATCTTGGCGAGCTGCCCGAGATCCTTCTTGGAGAGCCCCTCGAAGAGCGAGCAGCGGCCGAGCGCCGCGACCTTCGTGTCCTGGGAGAAGAGCGCCACGGCGAAACCTTACAACTCCCGGACGCGCCGTCCTAGCGCCTCAGCGGCGCTGGCGCGATGGCTCGCCCGCTGCTTCCAGGCATCGCCGAGCTCGGCGACCGTGCGCTCCTCGCCGTCAGGGACGAAGACCGGGTCGTAGCCGAAGCCCTCGCTCCCTCGCGGCTCGAGCGCGATCGAGCCCTCGAGGACGCCCGTGCCCCGCACCTCCTCCCCGTCGGGCGAGATGCCGACGAGCTCGCAGACGTAGCGGGCGCGCCGGCGCCGGCCGCCGACGCCCTCCAGCTCGCGCAGGAGCTTCGCGTTCGGGTCCTTGCCCGGGTCGGCGTAGCGCGCCGAGCGGAGGCCGGGGCGGCCGCCGAGGCCCGCCACCTCGAGGCCGGAGTCCTCGCCGAGGACCCAGCCGTCCGCCTCGGCGACTGCGCGGGCGAAACGCGCCTTCAAGCGAGCGTTCTCGTAGTAGCTCTCCCCTTCCTCGGCCGGGTAGTCCCTCGCCTCGAGGAGGCCGATCTCCCAGTCCGGCAGCGCCGCGGCGAGCTCCCGCAACTTGTTCGCGTTTCGTGAGGCGAGCAGCGCTCTCAGCTGCCCCACCGGACCGCGACGACGTCCTCGAGTTCCGAGAGCCTCTCCATCACGCCGTGCCCGCCCCCGGCAGGAAGATCGGCCCGGACGAGCAGGCGCCGGATCCCGTCGTCCTCCTCGAGCTGGAAGCTCACGATCTTCACGCGCCCCGTCTCGATCACCTCGAGGACGGGCGCAATCGGGCGCCCGGGCCGGAGGTCGATCTCGATCGCCCTCCCCTCCCGGCGCAGCGGGTTGAGCGGCGCGCCCTCGAGCCAGCGCAGGGGGCCGAGCGCGACGAGGACGACGCCGGTGCCGATCAGAGCGGCCGAGTAGTAGCCGGCCCCGGCCGCCATGCCGATCGCGGCGACGACCCAGAGGCCGGCCGCGGTCGTGAGCCCGCGGATGGAGAACCCCTGGCGGATGATCGCGCCGGCGCCGAGGAAGCCGATGCCGGTCACGATCTGCGCTGCGATGCGCGTCGGGTCGAAGGTGATTCCTTGGCCGAAGACGAAGTCGCTCCACCCGTAGGCGGAGACGATCGTGAAGAGGGCCGAGCCCACCCCGACGAGCACATGCGTGCGCAGCCCGGCCGAGCGCTCCCGCAGCTCGCGCTCGAGCCCGATCGCACCGGTGAGGCCCGCGGCGAGGGCGAGCCTGGCCAGGGTCTCTACCCAGTCGATCTCGGGCGTCACGCAACAGCCTCCCGCTGGAGCTCGGCGATCCGGTCGATGCCGGCGGCTGCCAGGTCGACGAGCTCGTCCAGCTGCGAGCGCGTGAACGGCTCCTTCTCGGCCGTCGCCTGGATCTCGATCAGACGGCCGTCGCCTGTCATCACGACGTTCATGTCCACCTCGGCGGACGAGTCCTCCGCGTAGTCGAGATCGAGGAGCGCCTCGCCGGCGACGACGCCGACGGAGACCGCCGACACGACCGCCCTCGGCGCCGGCAGGCCGTGGCGAGCGCCCGCAAGCGCGAGCGCGACCCAGGCGCCTGTGATCGCGGCCGTTCGGGTGCCCCCGTCCGCCTGGAGGACGTCGCAGTCGAGCCAGATCGTCCGCTCACCGAGCGTCTGCATGTCGTAAGCGGCGCGAAGTGAGCGGCCGACGAGCCGCTGGATCTCGACGGTGCGGCCCTTCTGCTTGCCCGCGCTCGCCTCGCGCTCGGAGCGGATGCCCGTGGAGGCGGGGAGCATGCCGTACTCGGCCGTGATCCAGCCGCGCCCGCTGCCCGCGAGCCAGCGGGGGACGCCTGCGGCGACAGTCGCGGTGCAGAGAACCCGGGTGCGGCCGAAGGAGACGAGCACCGAGCCGTCGGCCTGCTCGAGGAAGCCGGTGAGAAGCTCGACCGGCCGGAGCTCGTCGGGACGGCGCCCTTCCCGGCTCATGAAACTTGGCTCACTTTCGCCACGCTCCCGGCACGGTTCGTCACAGACACGCGCGGAAGTCCTCGTTAGGCTCAGAGCCGGGTGGTGGGTTGGGGTGCCCCGGAGATACCCGCAAGCGAACGGCGCTCATACGAGGACATCCCTACTGGCATCCTCCCGAGCGAAGCGAAGGGACAAGCTCGCCCCGCGGAAAATGCGCAGCATTTTCCGCGGCGTCCTCAAGCCGCCGCCGGTTCGAGCTCCGGAAGCGCGACCTGCCGGACGTCGCCGATCGGAAGCTGGAGGAAGCGCTCGCCGAGTGCCCGGAACTCGCCAGGTGAGCCGGTGGTCAGGAAGGCACACGAGCCGTCACGCCTCCGGTCGTTCTCGACCCCGCGCCGGGCGAGCGTCTCGGCGACCTCCCGCGCAGTCTCGCCGGCGGAGAAGATCAGCGTCGTCGCGCGCCCGAACACGCGCTCGAACACCGGGCGCAGGAGCGGGTAGTGGGTACACCCCAGGATGACGGTGTCGACGCCCGCGTCCTTGAGCGGCGCCGCGTACCCGCGCGCGGCGGCGTCG
>JBGPNP010000273.1:0-4163 GCA_041487575.1 Gaiellaceae bacterium
CCCGCGGCGAGCGCGAGCGGACGATGCTGCGGGAGCTCGCCGACCGCCGCCCGCTTGCCCATCCGGAGCGGTTCCTCGACGCACACGGCGTCGTCATGCGTGCCATGGAGGTCGTGGAGCGCCACGGTCACCGCTCGCCCGAGCTCGCCCGGCTGGGGCTCCTGGCACCGCTTCGTCCCGCCGGGGTGTTCCTCGTCCAGCTCGTCGGCCGCTCGATCACGTACGCCTACCTCTCCCGGCTCGCCGAGATCCTCAAAGATCTCTACACGCGGCGGGAGGCGCAGACCGCGCCGGGGTCGGCGGAGCGCGTTCTCCTGCGCAAAGCGCGCCTCGAGATCGAGCGGGTCGCGCCCGGGTATCGAGGGAAGAGGCCGGGGTTCCCGCCCTTCCTGCTCGGAGTCGTCTCGCTGCCCGTCGCGACGAGCCTCGGCCGCGCCCTCGGCGGCTTCCAGCACCTGTCGCCCTGGCTGCTCGGGCTTGCGGGCGTAGTGGGGCTTACCGTAACGTTCCTCGGCTCGGGAGTGATCCTGCGCGGCGCCGCTATGGCGAACCGGCGGATGCGGCTCGCGCTGCGGACTCCGCTCGCGGCCCTCTGGGAGACGGTGGGCTCGTGCGGCCGGCCGCCGCGCGACGACAGCATGTCGTTCGCGTACGCCGCGGTCGCCATCACTGCCGTCGGCTGGATCGTGCTGCCGATCGCGGTGGCCGTCCTCGTCGCCCTCAGGTGACCGGCGGCGACGAAGCGTCCGTCGCGCCCCGGCCGAATGGGAGCACGTGGCAAGCGGCCTGCTGGCCCGGGGCGACTTCCGCGAGCGCCGGATCGTCCACGGAGCAGCGCTCCTCCGCGAAGGCGCAGCGCGTCCGGAAGCGGCACCCCGAGGGGATGTGGAGCGGCGACGGGACGTCCCCCCGCGTGGCCGCCCGCGTGTGGCGGCGGCTCGGGTCGGGCCGGGGCGCGGCCGCGAGGAGCGCTCTCGTGTAGGGATGTTGCGGATCGCCGAAGACCTGCTCGGTCGGGCCGTGCTCGACGATCCGGCCGAGGTACATGATCGCGACCCGGTCTGAGATGTGGCGCACGACGGAAAGCTGGTGGGCGATGAAGACCATCGTCAGCCCGAGCTGCTCGAGGAGGTCGCCGAGAAGGTTGAGGATCTGCGCCTGGATCGAGACGTCGAGCGCGCTGACCGGCTCGTCGGCGATCAGAACCTCGGGGCGCACGGAGAGGGCACGCGCGATGGCGACGCGCTGGCGCTGCCCGCCCGAAAGCTGCCGCGGGTAGCGGTCGGCGGCGCTCGCGGGCAGGCCGACGAGCCCCAGCATCTCCTCGACGTGCGCCTTCGCTCCGTCCTTCGTCACGAGACCGTGGACGAGCGCCGGTTCCACGACCGCCGCCCCGACCCGGAGGCGTGGGTTGAGCGACGAGTACGGGTCCTGAAAGACGATCTGCATCCGCCTGCGGACGGACTGGAGCTCCGAGCGCTTGGCGTGCGTGATGTCACGCCCGTCGAAGTGGATGGAGCCCGAGTCGGGCTCGATCAGGCGGAGGATCGAGCGGGCGAGCGTCGTCTTCCCCGAGCCGGACTCGCCCACGAGCCCGAGCGTCTCGCCCTTCCTCACGGCGAGCGAGACGCCGTCGACGGCGACCGCGTGCAGGCGCGGCCGAAGCCGCAGACGCTCGACGAGCGGCTGTCGGACCGCGAACGTCTTCACGACGCCCTCGACCGCGAGAAGGAAATCCTCGCCACTCGCGATCATCGGGCAGCCTCTCGCTCGAGATGCTCCCGGGCGAAGCGAAGGGACAAGGTGCCGCCGCGGAGAATGCGCAGCATTTTTCGCGGATAGCTCACAGCCCGATCTCGTCGGAGAAGGGGCAGGCCGTCGAGTGGCCGAGCGAGGCCTCGAGAGTGAGCATCGACACTTCCGAGCAGGTTGCGCGCGCGAGCTCGCACCGGGGCGCGAAGGGGCAGCCGGGCGGGAGCGCGGCGAGATCCGGAGGCTGGCCCTGGATCGGGACGAGCCGGCCGTCCTTCCGCTCCGCGGCGAGCTCGGGCAGCGCCTCGAGAAGCGCGACCGTGTACGGGTGGCGCGGCCGCGCGAAGAGCTCGGCTGTCGTCGTCTGCTCGACGACGTAGCCCGCGTACATGACGGTGACCCGGTCGCAGGTCTGGGCGATGACGCCGAGGTCGTGCGAGACGAGGAGGATCGCCATCCCGTTCTCGGCCTGGAGCTCGAGCAGGAGCGAGAGGATCTGATCCTGGATCGTGACGTCGAGCGCGGTCGTCGGCTCGTCGGCGAGGAGGAGCTTCGGCCGGCAGGAGATCGCGATCGCGATCATCACCCGCTGGCGCATGCCGCCGGAGAGCTCGTGCGGGTACGAGTCGAGCCGCTCTCGCGGCGAGGGGATGCCGACGCGGTCGAGGAGGCCCACCGCCTCCTCGCGCGCCTCCCGACGGCCCATGCGCCGGTGGATCCGGAGCGGCTCCGAGATCTGATCGCCGATCGGGTAGACCGGGTTCAAGCTCGACATCGGATCCTGGAAGATCATCGAGATCTCGCTCCCGCGCAGCCCGCGGAGGCGCCGCGGCGAGACGGAGAGGATGTCCTCCCCCTGGAAGAGCACCGAGCCGCCGATCACCTCGCCCGGCTCGGGCACGAGGCGCAGGATCGAGCGGCAGGTGACGCTCTTCCCCGAGCCCGACTCCCCGACGAGCCCCATCGTCTCGCCCTCGCCGATGTCGAAGGAGACGCCGTTCGCCGCGACGACGACCCCGGCGGCAGTCGCGAAGACGGTGACGAGGTCGCGGACGGAGAGGAGCGGCTCGCCGCTCCGCCCGTCCAGGACTGCCTCCTCGGTGGCGCTCGGCGCCTCCACGTTTAGTGCCCCGCCCGGCACACTATGAATAGATCCTCTTGTTCCCGACCTGGAGGGCGAGGAGGATCTCCGCGAAGATGACCCCCATCGCCTCGAGCAGGTCGGCCGTCGTGTACTCGGTGATGCGCGGGGTCGGCTTCTTCACGCCCGGGATGTACGCGCAGGTCGAGGCGATCGTGGTCGAGTTCCACTCGAACCCGAAGGTGTAGGGCGGCTCCATCCGGTAGGGCTCGCGCTTCGACACCCGTTCGAGTGCGCGCTTTACGCCTTCTCGGATGCCTTTCGCGGTCACCTCCGGGTGGAGACAGCTCGCGGCGAACATGTCGATCCCCTCCTTGACGGCGAAGGTCTCGAGGTCGTCACCGAGGACGCCTTTGGCCTCGCGGCAGACCGTGTCGTCTCCGGCGACGAAGACGACGGGAACGCCGTAGTGGCCGGCCAGGAGCGCGTTCAGGCGCGTCTCGCCGATCGGGTCACCGTTCAGGAGGAGGTTCTGCACCTCCTTGCCGACCAGCGTGTGGTTCAGGACGCCGGCCTCGGTGCCGGCGCAGGAGTGGTAGCCGACGAAGACGGCCGCGTCGTAGCTCTCGTCGAGCCCCTGCACCATGCACATCGGCTTGTGGAAGCCCTTGATCACGCGCGCCCGCGGGTCGAGCTGCTCGAGGAGGAGGTTCCGCATCGTCCAGTGCGAGTCGTTCACGAGCACCTCGGTCGCGCCGGCGTCGAAGGCGCCGAGGATGGCAGCGTTCGCGTCGCCGGTCATGAAAACGCGGCCGCGGCCGTAGTCAGTCCCGTCCCAGAGGACGTCCTCGGGGTCGGTCATGCCCGTGACGCCCTCCATGTCCACAGAGATGAAGACCTTCACCTGCGCTCTCCTTTCATCGAGGGTTCAGACGGTGAGGCGGAAGCGCTCGCCCATCCGCTCGGCGAGCCCGTCGCCGATCAGGCTGAGCGCGATCCCGACGACGACGATCACGATCCCAGGCAGGGTGGTGATCCACCAGGCGTTGAGGAGGAAGCCCTGCCCCTCGGAGACCATCGCCCCCCACTCGGCACGGGGTGGCCTGACGCCGAGGCCGAGGTAGGAGAGCGAGGCGACGAGGAGGATGTTGAGGACGAAGTCGGCCATGGAGAAGACGATGTTCGGCCGCAGGAGGTTCGGGATCGCATGGCGGAAGATGATCCGCCGCCGCGAGAAGCCGAGCGCCTCGCCCGCGAGCATGAACTGCTGCTCGCGCAGGACGAGCATCTCGGCGCGGGTGAGCCGGGCGTACATGCTCCAGCCGACGGC
>JBGPNP010000274.1:0-4160 GCA_041487575.1 Gaiellaceae bacterium
GAAGACGCTCAGCGTGCCGGTCAGGAAGGCGACCGCGTACAAGTGGGCGAGCGAGAGCGAGTCGAGTGCATAGGCGAGCGGGATCGTGGCGATCAGTGCGGCTCGGCCGAGGTCGGCGGCGATCATCGTCTGCCGCCGGCGCCCGCGACGGTCGACCAGCGCGCCGGCGTGCAGCGAGAAGAGGAGGTTCGGCGCGAGGCCCGCAGCGCCGAGATAGCCCATCTGCGCCGCGCCGGCGTGCAGGACGAGCACCGCGATGAGCGGGAGCGCGATCAGAGTGATCTGGTCGCCGAAGAGCGAGATCGCCTGGCCCGCCCAGAAGCGCCCGAACTCTCGCGCGCGCAGGAGGTCCGGCACCGACCGAGCGTGCCACGCTTGCCGCCGATCCGCTCGGTGCGGCACGTCGTCGGGCAGTCTCTTCATTCCGCGAGCTCTAAGGCGCTGTGAGCCGGAAGGCTTCGGTCACGGCCGCGCCTCGAAGCCGAGGCCCCGCGCAGACGACGTCCAGGACCGGGCAGCCGGCACAGGCCATCTCGCTGGGCGTCGGGTGGAACCGCCCTTCCTGGACGGCACGGATCGCCTCTGAGAGCTGCGCCTCGAGCTCGGGCAGGTCGGCGCGCCGGAACGTCGCGGCCACGACGTCCTCCGGGCGCTCGAGGAAGACGTAGGCGACCTCCACCTCCTCCGCCCCCGCCCGGAACGCGGCCAGCGCGTAGACGAGCCGCTGGAGCCTGTACTCCGCCTCGACGACCTCGCCCGGCGCGAGCTCCTCGAGCCGGTTCGTCTTGTAGTCGGCGACGAGCGCTCTCCCGTCCACTAGCCGGAAGAGGTCGAGGCGCCCGTGCAGGAGGACGCCGTCGTGCTCGAAGGCGAAGGGCCGCTCGGGCCGCACGCCGCCGAGCTGGGCCAGCCGCGAAGCGAGCGGAGATGCCCGGAAGGCGCGCGCGAGCCCGGCGATCCGCGCGAGGTTCTCCTCCGTCGCCGAGGGGTAGCGCGCGAGCGCCCGCGCGCGCACCTCGGCCTCGGGCACCTCGAGCTCGAGGAGGACGTGCACGGCGTCGCCGATCTCCGCCGCGGCGAGGCCTCCCTCGCCGGCGGGGGCGCCGGCCGGCTCGACCGGGGAGAGGCCGACGATCCGCTCCGCGTAGAACCGGTACGAGCAGCGCTCGAAGAGCGCGAGCGCGCTGTAGGAGAGGCGGCGGACCCGGTGCGAGGGCGGCTCGGGGACCGGCAGGAGCGGCGACAGCTCCGGCGCCGGCGGAAGCGACCCCGCCTCGCCCGGGGCGAAGAGCTCGAGCTGCGCGGGCTCCCGCACCGGCGGCTCTGCGCCCTCAGCCGGGCGCCGGTCGACGCGCAGGAGGAAGCGGGCGCCCCCCCGCTCGAGCTCGACCGGCCCCTCTTCGTCGGGTAGCTCGAGCTCGAGCCTGTCGAGGAGCCAGCGGATCGATGTCTGCCCCTCCCGCTTCCCGCTCGGATCGACCGCGCCCGAGATGATGAGCCGGTCGATCGCCCGCGTCATCGCCACGTAGAGGAGCCGCCGCGACTCCGCGTCCTCCGCGACCTTCTCGGCCTCCTTGACCTCGTCCCAGCCGGGCGCGCCGCGCCGCTCGCCCGTCGCCGGGTCGACGACGCGAAAGCCGAGCCGCCCGTCCGGAAGGCAGAGGATCTCGTCCGGGGACGGCGACGCGGCCCCCCGGCCGGCGTCCGCAACGACGACGACCTTGAACTCGAGACCCTTGGCGGCGTGGATCGTGAGCAACCGGACGGCGTCGGCGCCTTCCTCCTCGGCCACGGCCTCGACCTCGCGCGCGCCGACGGACTCCTGATCGCGCAGAAAGCGGACGAAGCCCTCGAGGTCCGGGCCGCGGAGCTCCTCGTAGGAGCGTGCAAGCCGGCCGAGCTTGCGCATGTTCGCGTAGCGGCGACGGCCGTCCCAGAGCGTCAGCACGGCAAGGTCGTAGTCGTGCTCGACGACGATTCGGTCGAGGAGGAGCTCGAGCCCGACCGTCCCTGCGAGCCGGGTGAGCCGGTCGTAGCGCTGGCGAAAGGCCTCGAAGAGCCGGCGGTCGCGCGGACCGAGCCCGGCCGGGAGCCCGCGCTCGAGCCCGGAGTAGAGCGGCCGCCGACCGGCCGCGCGCCGAAGGAGGACGAGGCCGTCGTTGGAGACGCCGACGAGCGGCGAGGCGAGCACGGTGACGAGCGCCTCGTCGTCGTAGCGGTTGTGGACGAGCCGCAGGTAGGCGACGAGGTCGAAGACCTGCTGCTGGCCGAAGTAGCCGCGGCCGGCGGCGCGGTACGTCGGCAGGCCCTCGGCGCGGAGGGCCTCCTCGTAGCGCTCGGCGTCGGTGCCCGCCGCGAAGAGAAGGACGATCTCGCCCGGCTCGGCCTCCCCCGCCTCGACGAGCTCGCGCACCCGGCGCGCGACGTGGCGCGCCTCCGCGACGCGCCAGTGCACGTCACCCTCGCGGTAGGAGGACTTGTCCGTGACGAGGAGCTCGACCGCGGGCGAGAACAGCGGGTCCGGGAAGCGCCCGGCGGCGACGAGCGGCTCGAAGTCTTCGCCGAACTCCGACCGGAAGAGGTGGTTGACGACGTCGAGCACCTCCTGCCGCGAGCGGTAGTTCTGCGTCAGCGCGAGCACGCCCGAGCTCGCCGCGCGCCGCTCGCGGAAGACGGAGACGTCGGCGTGGCGGAAGCGGTAGATCGACTGGAACTCGTCGCCCACGAAGAAGAGCTCGTCGCCGCCCACGAGGTCGACGAGCTCGCACTGGAGCCGGTTCGTGTCCTGGAACTCGTCGACCATGATCGAGCGGAAGCGCCAGCGCGTCCGTTCACGGAGAGCCTCGTTGTCCCGTAGGAGGTCGCGCGCGACGAGCTGGAGGTCCTCGAAGTCGAGGGCCGCCTCGCGGGCCTTCGCGCGGCGGTAGGCGCGATCGAACTCCTCGACGAGCCCCTGGATCAGCCCCCGGTCGCGGGCGGCGACCTCCTCGAGCGCGGCAAGCTCGACCGCCTCGAGCGCCCCCCCGAACGACGCGAACCGCTCGCTCGCCGGCCCGGCGACCTGGAACTCCGAGAGGTCGAGCAGGCTCTCCGCCGGCGGCGCCTGCTCGAGAAGCTCGAGCAGGCGCTCGACCTCCGCCTGCCCCTCCGGGTAGTCCCGCGTGTGCTCGAGGGTGACCTCGGCTGTCGCGCGCAGCTCGGCGAGCCGCTCGGGCAGGCGCGACGCCTCGGGCGCGCGGAGCTCGAGCGGGAGGCCGGCGGAGCGGAGCCGGCCGAAGACGCCACCGACCATCGCCGCGAGCCCCCCGCCGCCGTACGTCGCGAGGAGCCGCAGACGCTCCGGCCGCCGGTCGCGGCAGAAGGCGTCAAGGGCCTCGGCGAACGCCTCCGAGGCGAGCACGCGGGCCTGCGCCTCGTCGAGGACGCGGAAGCGCGGGTCGAGCCCGGCCTCGAAGGGATGGTTGCGCAGGAAGCGCGAGCAGAAGCCGTGGATGGTCGAGATCCAGGCGCCGTCCACCTCGCGCGCGAGCGCAGCGTGCCCGAGCTCGGCGAGCCGATCGCGGATGCGCGTACGGAGCTCCCCGGCCGCCCGTTCGGTGTAGGTGATGACGAGGACCGAGTCGATCGCGAGCCCGCGCTCGGTGACGTCGCGGACGAAGCGCTCGACGAGGACCGCCGTCTTCCCGGTGCCCGCCCCGGCGGAGACGAAGACAACGCCGGGCTCCTCGATCGCGGCGAGCTGCTGAGGGTTGAGCGTCGTCACATCCGGCCGTCCCGGCAGAGTGTCGACAGTCTCCGCGAGCGAAGCGAAGCGGTGTCTCGCCGCACCCGCGGAAAATGCGCAGCATTTTCCGCGGCGCTCATTGCCGTCTGACCCGGCACATCGGCCAGAGGTCGCACCAGGACGGGCAGTTGCCCCAGCGCGGGTCGTGGGCGACGTCGCCTGCGCGGATCCGCCCGACGGCCCCGACCGCGCGCGCCTTCGCCGCGTCGACCGCACCCCAGAAGGCTTCCTCGTCGAGGTAGTCGCGCTCCGCGAGGCCCGTCAGGATCCCCTCGTCGCGCGCAGCCGCGCGGAGGAGGCCGCGCGCCTCCCGCTTACCCGAGAGGCTCCGGTAGAGGCCGCCGAGCGGTTCGATGCCGACGAGGTCGCGGAGCGC
>JBGPNP010000275.1:0-4128 GCA_041487575.1 Gaiellaceae bacterium
CGAGCCGTGCCCGCACGCTCGTTCTCGCGGGGGCACCCGGCCCGTCATTCGAGCTCGCGGCGAGACTCGGAGAAGGCGGCGACGGCTCCGCGCTCCGCGAAGTGACAGGCCGCCGGCTCGGCGAGGACGACCTCGCAGGCGCGGCGGCGCTCATCTACTGTGTCGAGCGGGCGCCCGGGCCGAAGGACGAGCCGGCCCTGCGGACCGCAGCTCGGGCCGGCGTGCCGGTCGTCTGCGTCCTCGTCGGCGCGGGGACGACCGTTCCGCGCGTCCCGTACGTCTATGCGACCGACGTCGTCCCGACCGGCGGGGCCGACGTGCTTCCCTTCGAGCGGGTGGCCGAGCGGATCGCGGCGAGGCTTGGTGAGCGGGGGTCGGCGGTCGCGGCGCGCGTCCCCGTCCTCCGCGGGCCGATCTGTGCCGAGATCGTCCGCCGAGCCTCGCGGCAGAGCGGGCTTGTCGGCGCCGCGTTCTTCGTCCCCGGCGCCGACTACCCGGTTCTGGCCCGGAGCCAGGCCCGCATGATCCTCCGTCTCGCCGCCGCCCACGGGCTCGAGCTGGACCGGGAGCGGGCCCTCGAGCTCGCCGCCGCCCTCGGCGCGGGCCTCGGAATCCGGGCGCTCGCCCGCGAGGCGACCGGCCTCCTGCCGGGTCCCGGCTGGGCCTACAAAGGCCTGCTCGCCTACTCCGGGACGCGGGTGATCGGCGAAGCTGCGATCGCATGGTTCGGGGGCTCCGTCCGGTCCGGGTCCTAGCCTTCCGCGGCATGGAAGCCGAAAAGCTGAGCGCCCGCGAAGAGGAGCTCGTCATCGAGGAAGCGGATGCATGGTTCGAATACCTGGAGGCGACGCAGGCCCAGGCCCGGACGATGCGCTACGCCGAGATCGAGCCCTGGGCGTGGGCGCGCCTGAACCAGCGGCTGCGGGCAGTCGAGCACAAGCGCGAGACCCTCAAGGCTGCGGCAATCTAGCCGACTGATACCCTGACAAGCGAAGCGCGAGCGAGCACCGAGCCCGGATCGGGCAAGCGGGATCGACGCGCGACCGAGCATGACAGTTGAGGCAGACACGCTGCGAAAGCCAGGGCGCCCGACGCGCGCCGGCCGAGGCGTGCGCCCGAAAGGAGAGTTTTTCTGTGCCTTGGTTCCGCAAGAAGCGGGAAGAGCAGCCGGCGCCCGAGAAGGCAGCCGCTGCGGAATCGCCGGCCCCCGAGGTGAACGAGCCCTCGGCCGAGCAAGGACCCGAAGAGCAAGCTGACACGAAGCCGAAGCGCCGCCGCGGGACTCGCGGAGGGCGTGCGCGCAAGAAGAAGACCGCCGACCAGCCCTCGGCCGAGGAGGCGGTCGGGTCGACGCAGCCCCCACCTGCCGAGAAGCGTGCTGGAGGGAAGCGCGCCCTGCCGGAAGCCGACAAGGGCGAGCCGAAGCCGCGCCGCCGCCGCGAGCCGAAGCGCGCCGCGCTTCCGCCCGTCCAGAAGGAGATCCTCGTCTCCGTGGAGGTCGGCGAGACTCGCGTCGCGGTTCTCGAGGACGGCCGGACGGCCGAGGTCTACCTCGAGCGGCGGGGCCGACGCTCGATCGCGGGCAACATCTACAAGGGAGTCGTCGACAACGTCCTTCCGGGCATGGAGGCGTCATTCGTCGAGATCGGCCTGGGGAAGAACGGCTTCCTGTACGTCGACGAGATCGTCGTCCCCGAGCTTGAGGGGAAGCGCCACGGCAAGCGGATCCAGGAGCTGATCGAGCGCGGCCAGGAGGTTCTCGTTCAGGCGGTCAAGGATCCGATGGGCACGAAAGGCGCCCGCCTCACGACCGAGATCTCGCTTCCGGGTCGCTTCGTCGTGTACACGCCCTACGGGGAGGGGATCGGCGTCTCGCGCCGGCTCGAGGACGCGGAGCGCGACCGTCTAAAGGCGATCTGCAAGGAGCTCGAGCTCTCGGAGGGCGGCATCATCGTCCGCACCGCCGCCGAGGGCGCCTCGCAGAAGGAGCTCGAGGGCGACCTCGCCCTGCTCCGCAAGCTCTGGGGGACGATCCGGAGCCGGGCCGAGCGGGCGGAAGCGCCGGCGCTCGTCTACCGCGAGGCGGAGATCCCGCTTCGCATCGTCCGCGACCTCTTCATCCGCGACTTCGAGCGCGTCGTCGTCGACCACGACCGCACCTACCGTCGCATCGTCGGGTACCTCAAGCGGACGTCGCCCGAGCTTGCCGCGCGGGTCGAGCTCTACGACGGCGCCGAGCCGCTCATGGAGGTGCACGGGGTCGACGACGCGATCCGCTCGACGCTGAGCCGGCGCGTCGATCTTCCCTCCGGCGGCTATCTCATCTTCGACTACGCGGAGGCCTTCACGGTCATCGACGTCAACACCGGCCGATTCGTGGGGTCCCGTGGGAAGAGCTCGGGCGCGCGCCTCGAGGACACGATCACGAAGAACAACCTCGAGGCTGTGACCGAGGTCGTGCGGCAGCTTCGCCTCCGCGACGTGGGCGGGATCATCGTCATCGACTTCATCGACATGGCGAACCCGAAGAACCGCCAACTCGTCGAAGAGGCGCTCCGCGCCGAGCTCGAGCGCGACCGGACGAAGACCTACGTCGTCGAGATCTCGCCGCTCGGCCTCGTCGAGATGACGCGCCAGAACGTCACCGACGGGCCGCGCGAGATTCTGACGACGAAATGCCCGACCTGCGCCGGCGACGGCATCGTCCTCTCGGCCGACACGGCCGCGATCCAGATCGAGCGCAAGCTGCGGCGGGTCGTCGCCTCGTCGCGGAGCGAGGGCTTCCTCGTGGAGCTGAATGCGCACGTGGCCGGCATCCTGATCGGGCCGGGCGGATCGCGGCTCGCGGACCTCGAGGAGGAGACCGGCCGTCGCTTCGCCTTCGACACGAAGGACGGTATCGCCCACGACCACTTCCGCGTTCTTGCGCAGGGAGGCGCCGTCGAGATCGAGCAGCAGGGGCTCCCTGTCTCGCCGGGCCAGGAGCTCATGGTCAAGCTCGAGCAGCGGCACCTGCTGAACGATGCCGACGCGATTGCGCGCCTCGACGGTTACGTCATCGCCGTGGCGGGGGCGGGTCCGAAGGTCGGAAGGCGCATGAAGATCCGCATCGAGCGGGCCACGCGCACGTCGGCCTTCGCGGTGCTCACGAGTGCGAAGGCCGTGGAAGAGCCCGTCGAGGCGACCGACATCGTCCAGCTTCAGGAGGCCGAGGAGGAGGCGGCCCCCAAGCCGAAGCCTCGCCGCAGCCGGGCGAAGAAGGCCGTCGAGGCTGCCGTCCCGGCTGAGGGGGCACCTGCCGAGGTGGCTGCGGCCGAGGAGGACGAGGAGCTCGCGGCCGCGCCGGAGACCCCGCCCGAAGCGGCGGAGGGCGAGGCGCCGAGGAAGAAACGAACGCGGCGCGGTTCTCGCGGAGGGCGCGGACGGAAGAAGAAGCCCGTCGAGGTCGTCGGGGCCGAAGCCCCGGAGCCCGTCCAGCTGACCGCCGTGTCGCCCGAGCTCGAGCCGTCCGAGCCCGAGCCGCGCGCGCCCGAGTTGCTCGCGCCCGAGTTGCTCGCCGCCGAGACCTCCGACGGCGAAGTGCCCAAGCCGAAGAAGCGGACGCGCCGCGGCTCCCGCGGCGGGCGCGGCCGGAAGAAGCGTCCCGCGACGACGAACGGCTCGGAGCCCACCGCCGAGGAGGGCGAGGACGAACCCGCGCTCGAGCCGGTCGCCTCGTTTGCCGAGCCGGAGGAGGAAGGCTAGACTGTCATACGAAGCGGGCCTGGTGCCCGCTCGTTTCACGCTTATGAGCCGGTACGCCGTCATCTCACTCGGAGGCAAGCAGTATCGCGTGCGCGAGGGCGACGAAATTCTCGTCGAGCGACTGGACGCCCCTGCGGGCGCGGATGTTAGACTCGACGTGCTCCTCGTGGAGCGCGACGGCACGGTTGCTGTCGGCGCCCCTACCGTCGCAGGCGCAGCAGTCGGCGCGAAGGTCGCTGGCCATGAGCGCGCGCGGCGCGTCGTCGCATTCAAGTACAAGAACAAGACACGGCGGCGCCAGACTCACGGGCACCGCCAGGATCTAACCCGCCTCACCATTACCACCATCATCGGCGGCTAGCAGCGAACCACCAGCGACGTACG
>JBGPNP010000276.1:0-4119 GCA_041487575.1 Gaiellaceae bacterium
AAGCCGAGCGGATCGGCGGCGAGGAGCTCCTCGTTCCGCCACGGGTGGCAGTGGACGTCGACGACCGGGGCGTGCGCGAGTTCGAGCACCTAGTACCTCCAGCGGTGGGTGCGGATGAGGTCCGCTTCGGAGACACCGGCGGTGGCCTGCGCCTCGCCGCGGCGGACGGAGACGACGCAGTCGTGGAGGTAGCCGCCCATCCCGGCCTCGAGGACGGCCGAGGAGGCGAGGGCCTCGGCTGCCTCGGACAGGGTCTTCGGCAGGCGGAAGATCTCGGCGGCTCGGCGGTCCTCCTCCGAGAATGCCGCCGGGTCGGCGCTCACAGGAAGCGGGAGCCGCAGCCGGCGGTCGAATCCGTCGAGCCCGGCCGCGATGACCGCGCCGAGGGCGAGGTAGGGGTTGGCTGCCCCGTCAGGCGTCTTCCATTCGACGTTGGCCGAGCGCGCAGCGTCCGGGCCGAGGGCGCCCTCGAGGCGGAGTGTGGCCTCGCGGTTCTCGACGCCCCAGCAGGTGTAGACGCCGGCCCAGTGGGAGGGCTGCAGGCGCAGGTAGGAGAGGGCGGTAGGGGCGCCGATCGCCGTCAGCGCGGGGAGCGCCGAGAGGACGCCCGCGAGGAACGACTCCCCCGCCGGCCGCAGCCGGGCCGGCCCCTCTCCGCCGGTGAGCTGGTTCACGCCCTCGGCCCAGACGCTGAAGTGGATGTGCTGGCCGTTTCCGACCGTGCTCGCGACGATCGGGGCGAAGCTCGCGCTCCAGCCCGCGCGCTCCGCCACCGTGCGGACGACGTGCCGGGCAAGCACCGAGTGGTCGCAGGCGCGAACGGGATCGGTCGGGCCGAGCGAGAGCTCCATCTGGCCGGGCGAGTACTCGGGGTGGATCTGCTCGATCTCGAGACCTGACCCCCCTTCGAGGATGCCGAGCATCAGGTCCGAGGTTCGCGGGAACGTCACTGCGCCGTAGCCCGGGCCGCGGTGGAGGGCCTCGAAGCCCTCCGAGCCGTCGCGGCCGACGGTCCACTCGAGCTCCCATGCGGCGAGGATCTCGATGCCGCGCGTGGCCGCGCGCTCGACCATGCGGCGCAGGAACGTGCGCTGGCAGCCGTCCCACTCGCCGCCGCCCTGCTCGCGCTGGTCGACCGGTGCCCAGGCCCAGCCCGGGGCGCACGTGAGCGGGGCCGCTGCACCCAGGTCGGCGACGAGGCGCAGGTCGCCGCTCGGGCCCGGGTCGCCCGGCATCGTCACGAAGAGGTCGTTCCCCATCACGCCGCCCCAGACGAGCGACATGCCGACCCCGGTCTCGGCCGCGCGGGCGAGCCGGTCGAGCGGCACGCACTTCATCCGCGTGATGCCCGCGTTGTCGACGAAGACGAGCGCGGCTGCGCGAACGCCGGCCGCCTGGAGCTCTTCGAGAGTCATCGCCTGCCGATCCTAAATAGAGTCCCGAGCTCGTGGCTCACGAGCTCGTCGCCCAGTGCGCAGTGATCCCGCTGTCATCCAGGCCGGTCTCGGGACGGCGCTCGCGTCGGCTCCCGGGGGAGGAGAGCGTGTAGATGCCGACGGTCAGCGTGCGGGGAGTCGAGCTGCACTACGAGGAGAAGGGGAGCGGCCGGCCGGTCGTCTTCCTGCACGGCGTCTGGATGAGCGCGCGCTTCTTCGCGAAGCAGCTCGGCCCGGTCGGGGAGCGTTTCCGCGCGATCTTGCTCGACCTGCGCGGCCACGGCCGCTCGGAGAAGACGGAGTCCGGGCACACGATTCCCGAGTACGCGGCCGACCTGCGCGCGTTCCTCGAGGCGCTCGGCCTCCGCGACGCGGTCCTCGTCGGCTGGAGCATGGGCGCCTTCGTGATCTGGGAGTACGTGAAGGAGTTCGGGACGGAGGGGATCGCCGGCACCGTTGTCGTGGACGAGTCGGCCTCGGACTTCGGCTGGGACGACTGGCCCCACGGGATCGTCACGCCCGAGATGCTGCGCGACCTGAACGAGGGCGTGCAGTCGGACCGCGAGACGCTGATCCGGCACTTCATCCCGCTCATGTTCAAGGACGACGTCGCGCCCGAGGACGTCGAGTGGATGGCAGCGGAGATGGCCGCCCCACCCGCCGGCGTCGCGAGCGCGATCCTCGTCGACCAGACGCTGCGCGACTACCGCAACGACCTCGGCAAGGTGGACGTGCCGACGCTCGTCGCGTTTGGCGCCGACGAGAAGCTCCTGCCGGTTGCGGCGGGCGTCCACCTCGTCGAGCACCTGCCGAACGCGCGGCTCGTCGTCTTCGACGACAGCTCGCACTGCCCGTTCCTCGAGGAGCCGGACCGGTTCAACGCGGAGGTGATCGCTTTCGTCGACTCACTCAGCTGACTTGCGCTGGATTGGCCGCCTGTGTGACCGTTGCGACTCGAACGGCCGCCGACCCGCGCGATGCTCGTCGTCGGCGGGCTCGCGTCCGTCTCGGGCGCGGTCATCGGGGCGACGGCGGTGACGGCGACTCTCGAGATCCTCCGGCGGATCGAGGAGAAGGTGGACGTTCCCGGGATCACCCAGATCGCGGTCGCGCTCCTCATCCTCCTCGTGCTCTACCGCCGCCCGGACGGCCTGATGGGCCGCTCGGAGGCGGACGACCTCCTCCTCAGGCGCTTACGCCGGCGAGGAAGTCCAGCACCGCCCGGTTGAACGCGTCCGGGAACTCCCAGATGCAGGCGTGGCCGCCGGGCACCTCGACCCAGGTCGAGTCGGGCAGCTCGTCGTGGAGGCGGCGCGAGAGCTTCGGGTAGATGAGGATGTCGCCCTCTCCGACGAGGGTCATGGCGGGGCAGGTGACGGCGCGGAGGCGGCCGCGGGCGTCGTGCGTCTCGATCGAGTGGAGCTGGGCGAGGTAGCCGTCCGGCGGCTGCGGGTTCTCGGCCATGAGCGCCTCGATCTCCCGGAGCTCGTCCTCGCGCTGCTCGAAGAAGTCGGTCGTGAAGGCCCAGAGGATCACCTCGCGCTGCGTGAAGCCGACGCCGAGGTGAGGGACGAGGTCGCGCCAGCAGGAGAACATCCGCAGGCAGAACGGGCCGGGGTAGGAGTACGTGCAGCAAAACGACGCCGAGAGGAGGCGGTCGGCGTGGGCGATCGCGTACTCCTGCGCGATCATCCCGCCCATGGAGGCGCCGAGCAGGTGGAAGCGCTCGAGTCTGAGCCCGTCGACGAGGCCGGCCAGGTCCGCCGCCATCTGCGCGGTCGTGTACGGGCCGGGCGGGGTCGGGGACTCGCCGACGCCGCGGTTGTCGTAGGAGAGGACCCGGTAGCGCTCCGCTAACGCCGGCAGCTGGAGCTGCCACGACTCCTTGGCGTCGGCGAGGCCGTTGACGAGAACGAGCGTCTCCGGGCCGTCTCCGTCGAAGCGGTAGGCGAGGTCGATGCCGTTCGCGACGATGGAGGGCACGCGCGGTTTTCTATCATGTGCCGCCATGCTCGAAGCCCTCCGCCGCGCCGTCGACACCCGCGTCGACGACCTCTACGACCTGACCGCCCGGCTCGTCCGCGAGCGCTCGCTCCTCGGCGCCGAGGAGGGCGCGCAGCGGATCGTCGAGGAGCGGCTCCGCCGGCTCGGGTTCGCCGTCGCACGGATCGAGCCGGACGCCGCCGAGTCGCTCGCGGACCCGCACGCGGGCTACCCCGCGCTCCCGTACGCGGGGCGCACGTGCGTCGCGGGCCGGCTCGAGGGTGCGAACGGCGGCCGCTCGCTCCACCTCACGGGCCACGTGGACGTCGTGCCGGTCGAGGCGGAGGAGCGCTGGACTCATGACCCCTGGGGCGGCGAGATCGCGGGCGGGCGGATGTGGGGCCGCGGCGCGGGCGACATGAAGGCTGGGCTCGCCGCCTACATCGTGGCCGTCGAGGCGTTCCTGGAGGTCGCCGGCCCGCCGCGCGGCGACCTCCTCTTCACCTCGGTGATCGAGGAGGAGAACGGCGGCAACGGCATGCGTGCCGTCGTCCGGGCCGGGTACGAGGCCGACGCGACGCTCATCGGCGAGCCGACCGACCTCCGGCTCCACGCGAACGGCGTCGGCGTGATCTGGGCGCGGCTCGTGGCCCGGAGCGAGGGTGCCCACGCCGCCGTCGCCGACGCCTCGCCGTCGCCG
>JBGPNP010000277.1:0-4101 GCA_041487575.1 Gaiellaceae bacterium
CACGGCCCTGAACTGGACATGGTTCGCAGGGCTCGAGCTGATCGGAGTCATCGTCTTCCTCTTCCCGGACGGGCGCCTGCCCTCGCCGCGCTGGCGGCCGGCCGGGCGCCTGGTCGGCATTGCGCTCGCGGCGACCGTGCTCCTGACCCCGTTCAGGCCCGGCCGCCTCGACAAGCCGCTCGGCTGGGCGGAGAACCCTGTGGGACTCCCGAAATGGAGCACGATCCCCGCCGAAGCCGTCGTTGCGATCGGCGCGGTCGCTCTCCTGCTCGTCGCGCTCGCCTCGCTCACCTTCCGCTACCGCAAACGCCCCGACCAGCGCGAGCAGATCAAATGGTTTCTCGCCGCCGTCGGCTTCACGGTTGCGTTCATCGGCTCGGACATCGCGCTCTCCGCCCTCTGGCCCGGGTACGGCGGCCTCCCCGACGCGGTCTGGCTGGCGGTTTGGGGGACGATTCCCGTAGCGACGGGCGTCGCGATCCTCCGCTACCGCCTCTACGAGATCGACCGGATCATCCACCGCGTCGTCGTCTACGGAGGCGTCTCGGCGCTCCTCGGCGGCGTGTACCTCGGGCTCGTGCTCGCGCTCGAGCAGGCCTTCAGCTCGGTCACGAGCGGCTCCGAGCTCGCCGTCGCCGGCTCGACGCTGGCGACTGCGGCCCTCTTCCGGCCGGCGCGAAGGCGCGTACAAGGCGTCGTCGACCGCCGGTTCTACCGGCACAAGTTCGACGCGACGCAAACCCTCGACGCTTTCGCAGCTCGCCTGCGCCGCGAGATCGACCTCGACACGCTCACGGCCGAGCTTGGGGACGCTGTCAACGAGACCATGCGACCGGCCCACGTCTCGCTCTGGCTCAGGCCGCAGGAGACCCAGCCATGAGGCCGGCGACGCGACTGCTCCCGTGGGCTTTCCTCCTGGGCGGCACCACTGCAGGAGCAGCGGCGCTCGTCGCCGTCGCAGCGGGGATCGAGTCCCCGAAGTCGATCGCCTTCCTCGTGGTCGCCGCCGCCTTCGGGACCGTCGGCGCCGTCGTCGCGACCCGGCATCCCGACAACCCGATCGGCTGGATCTTCGCCGGCTGCGGCCTCTACTCGGCGCTCGTCGTGTGCGCCGACGCCTACGCCTCCTGGCCATATCGCGGCGGGCCCAGCCTGCCCGCCGCGCCCTACGCAGCCTGGGTCTCGGGGTGGGGGTGGATTCCCTATATCGCGGTCCCCCTCACCGTCCTCTTCCTCCTCTTCCCCGACGGGCGACTCCTCTCGCGGCGCTGGGCGGCCGCCCTCGCGGCGATCGGCGCCGGGCTCCTCATCGCCGTCGCAGGAGTAGGGCTCTCGTCTGACCCGATCCAGTTCGGCGACGGCCTGACGACGGATAACCCGCTGGCGATCTCGGGCGCGCTGCCGAAGGCACTCACCGCGGTCGGGCTCGGTCTCCTTCTCGCCGGCGCCGTCGCCTCATCCGCGTCGCTCGTGCTCCGCTACCAGCGCACGCGCGGCGAGCAGCACGAGCAGCTCAAGTGGCTCGTGGTCTCCTTCGTCGTCTTGGCGGCCGCGATCGCGACCGCCGCCGGCCTGTGGGGCACCGTCTCGTGGGGCTTCGTGCCCCTGACGCTCGGACAACTCGGCATCCCCCTGGCGACCGGGATTGCGATCCTCAAGTACCGCCTCTACGAGATCGACCGCATCATCAGCCGGACGCTCGTCTACGGCACTCTCACCGCAATCCTCGCCGGCCTCTACCTCGGCATCGTGATCGGGCTTCAGGCCGCGTTCAGCTCCTTCACACAGGGGAACGAGCTCGCCGTCGCCGGCTCGACGCTCGCCACTGCCGCTCTTTTCCGGCCGGCACGAAGGCGCGTGCAAGGCCTCGTCGACCGCAGCTTCTACCGGCGCAAGTTCGATGCGACCCAAACGCTCGACGCTTTCGCAGCTCGCCTGCGGCAGCAGATCGACCTCGACTCGCTCTCCGGCGAGGTCCGACAGGTCGTGCAGGAGACCATGGAGCCCGCGCACGTGTCGCTCTGGCTCCGAAATCACGATGAATTCGCCCCGTTGCGCTCGCCGTAACGATCCCGAGACGCTCGTCCCGTAGAAAGGGAGATGACATGGCACTGACGCTGAATCTGATGAGAGTGATCCGCCGGGGCGACCGCCCCGAGACGGACGCCGCCTCCCCGAACGGCAGGCTCACCGAGCCCGCTGCGCTCGCGACGCTCGAGGCGCCTCCGGTCGAGATCGCCCCTAACGACCCGATCATCCCGTACTTCCAGAGTGCGCCCGGCGCGGTCGATATCGAGCACCTCGACCTCGACTCGCCGGCGCTCGCCGCCCTCAAGGAGGCGGGCGTCCGGCTCGTCGTCCCGCTCGTCTCCCAGGGCGAGCTGATCGGCCTCCTGAGCCTCGGGCCGCGCCTCTCCGAGCAGGAGTACTCGAGCGACGACAGGAAGCTCCTCGACAACCTCGCCGCGCAGGCTGCGCCCGCGCTCCAGGTCGCGCAGCTCGTCCGCCGCCAGGAGGCGGAGGCGCGCTCGCGCGAGCGGATCGAGCAGGAGCTGAAGGTCGCCCAGCTCATCCAGCAGAACTTCCTGCCGAAGGAGCTCCCGCAGCTCCCCGGCTGGCAGGTGTCGGCCTACTACCGCCCGGCCCGCGAGGTGGGCGGCGACTTCTACGACTTCATCGAGCTCCCCGAGGGCAAGGTCGGGATCGTCATCGGCGACGTCACCGACAAGGGCGTGCCCGCAGCGATGGTCATGGCCGCGACGAGGAGCCTCCTCCGCGCCTCGGCGCAGCGCCTGCTCGAGCCCGGGATGGTGCTCGAGCGCGTGAACGAGCTGATCGCCCCCGACATCCCGCCCAAGATGTTCGTCACCTGCCTCTACGGCGTCGTCGACCCGGCGAGCGGGCGCCTCCGCTTCGCGAACGCGGGCCACAACCTCCCGTACGTGCGCACGAAGGACGGCGTCGTCGAGCTCCGTGCGACGGGGATGCCGCTCGGGCTCCTTTCGGGCATGACCTACGAGGAGAGCGAGTACGTGCTCGAGCCCGGGGACGCCATCCTCCTCACGAGCGACGGCGTCGCCGAGGCGCACGACCCCGACCGCGACATGTTCGGGCTCCCCCGCCTGACCGAGCTCGTCGGCGGCCCGCCTTCCGGGTCGGGCGAGCTGATCGACCGCGTCATGAGCGAGCTCGAGCGCTTCACGGGCGCCGGCTGGGAACAGGAGGACGACATCACGCTCGTGACGCTCAAGCGCACGGCGGTGGCGCCGGTCGCGCTCGGCTCGCCGGAGGTCGGCGCGACCTTCACGATCCGAAGCGAGCCGGGCAACGAGCGCGAGGCGATGGCGCGTGTCGCCGAGGTGGTCGAGCCCCTGGCCCTGTCGTCCGCGCGCTTCGAGCGCCTGAAGACCGCGGTGGCCGAGGCGACGATGAACGCGATCGAGCACGGGAACCGGAACGACCCCGAGCTCCCCGTCGAGATCGAGGTGAAGCTCGACGGCAGCCGGCTCGTCGTCCGAATCACCGACCACGGCGGCGGGCGCGAGATCCCCGAGGCCGAGACGCCCGACCTCGACGCCAAGCTCGCCGGGCTGCAGAAGCCCCGCGGCTGGGGCCTCTTCCTGATCAAGAACATGGTGGACGACCTGCGGGTCGTGAGCGACGAGCGCCACCACACCATCGAGCTCGTCCTCAACCTGGAAGGAGGCGAGGATGGAGACGGCGCAGTTTGAGGCGCACGTCCGCCGGCGGGAGAACGTGGCCGTGATCGAGCTGACAGGCGAGATCGCCGGGCCCGCCGAGGAGGCGCTCGAGGCCGCCTACGGGGAGGCCGAGGACGCCCCGGCGATCCTGCTCGAGTTCAGCCGGGTCGGCTACATCAACTCGACCGGCATCGCCCTGATCGTGGGCGTGCTCGCGAAGGCCCGGGCGAGGCGGCAGGAAGTGACCGCCTGCGGTCTCTCCGACCACTACCGCGAGATCTTCGAGATCACGCGGCTCTCGGACTTCATGAAGGTCTTCTCGGATGAAGAGAGCGCAATCGGCGAAGCCACCCAGGGGAGGGAGTGAGATGACACAGGGCGCGTTGTCCATGGAGGTCCG
>JBGPNP010000278.1:0-4057 GCA_041487575.1 Gaiellaceae bacterium
GACGCAGACCTCGGCGACCGCGCGCGCCTGGTCGGAGTGCTCGTCGTCGCAGATGATCGTGACGACGTCGCCCTCCTCGACGGACATGCAGACGTCGACGACGAGCGCAGCGTCCTTCAGCAGTGTGTCTTCGGCAACAGCCATTCCTCACCTCACTCGCTCGGCGCTGAACAGGGGTAGGACGTCCTTGGCGAACCGCTCGACCTGGCCGAACTGGTCGATGGCGCCGAACCTGCAGACGAAGTGGTGGACGCCGGCCTCGGCGAAGGCGCGGATCCAGCCGGCGATCTGCTCGGGCGTCCCGACCGGGCCCCAGTTCGAGAGGTCCATCGCCTTCGAGAGCTCGGGGTAGTACCGCGAGATGTAGTCGCCGAAGGCGCGGCGGGCCTCCTCCTCCGAGTCGCCGATGTTCATCGTCACCTGGTAGGAGATCACGAGCCGCGAGGAGTCGTCGCCCATCTCGTCGGCCGTCCGCGCGATCCAGCCGAGCTGCTCGACGAGCTCCTCCGGGTGCTCGGCGCGGCAGCAGGTCATCCAGCCGTCGCCGTGGCGGAGGATCCGCCGGCATGCCGTGTCGAGCCGGCGGCGCATGACCTCGGGCGGCGCGTCGCCCTTGAGGCGCGGGTTCGACACGACCCAGATCGGCGGCGGGGTTTGCAAGGGCATCAGCGGCCCCATCTCCGTGCCGGAGTAGAAGCCGACGCCCTCGTAGGAGAAGTGCTCGCCGTGGAAGGTGACGGAGCCCTCGGTCCAGAGCGCCCGGATCACCTCGAGCCCCTCCTCGAAGATCGCCGCGCGCTTCGCGTAGTCGAGCCCGAGCGCCTCGAACTCCCGCCGCACGCCCTCCTCCGGGTTCCCCATGCCGGTGCCGAGGATCGTCCGCCCGCCGGAGATGCGGTCAAGCGTCGCCCACTCGAGCGCGAGGTAGAGCGGGTTCCGGGTCGAGGAGACCATGCACGACGTCCCGAGCCGGACCCGCGACGTCCGCTGCGAGATCGCGGCGAGCAGGACGATCGGCTCCCAGCGCGGCTTCGAGAAGAGGCTGTCGCCGACCCACGCGGAGTCGAAGCCGTGCTCCTCGACGGCCTCGGAGAGCTCGAGCAACATGCCCAGGTCGTAGTCGGGCGCGATCAGCGGCTCGCGGTTGTTCAAGTTGACGCCGAACTCGAGCGCCCGGCTCATGAGCCGTCACCCTCATGAGATCCTCCCGAGCGGAGCGAAGGGACAAACCGCTTCCGCGGAAGATGCGGAGCATCTTCCGCGGATGTGAGGACGACCTCCTCGTCGGAGGCCTCCTCGAGCCGCCGCTGGGGGACGCGAATGTGCTCGCCGAGGAGGTGGGCCGCTTTCTCGGCGTCGCCCGCCCTGATCGCGCGGAGGATCGCCCGGTGCTCGCCGACCGAGCGCTTGAGCGTGCCGCGGAGGACGAGCGAGCGCATGCGATAGCGACCCATGTGGCCGACGAGCTGGCGGTGCATCTCCTGGAGCGTGCGGTTGCCCGAGGCCGAGACGATCAGCTCGTGGAAGGCCTGGTTTGCCTGGAAGAAGCGCTCGACGTTACCCTCCTCGGCGCGCTTCGCCTGCTCGTCGACGAAGGCCTGGAGCCGCTCGACCTCCGCAGGCGCGAGGCGCGGCACGGCGAGCCGCGCGGCCAGCGTCTCGAGCGCCTCCCGCACCTGGTAGGCCTCCCGGAACTCGCCCGCGGAGAGCGCCGAGACGACGGCGCCGCGGCGCGGCCGCACGGTCACGAGCCCCTCCGCGGCGAGGCGCCCGAGCGCCTCCCGCACGGGGCCGCGGCTGACGCCGAGCGACTCTGCGAGGGCGACCTCCCCGAGCACCGTCCCGGGCGGGAGGCGGTTGGCGAGGATCTCCTCCCTGAGGTGCCGGTGGACGCGCTCCCAGAGGGTCAGGTTCTCGAGCTTCCCGGTAGCCTCGCCGTCCATCGCGAAGGCGCTATTCCCCATTGCATCCCGCAGGCCGCAACGGTATAAAGAGCGCGCCTGTGTCGAGTGTCGACAATTTGCAGAGGAACCTAGCAGACTTCCTTGGCGTCGCCAAGGAAGTCTGCTAACCAGGGACGGCCGACGGAGAGACAAGAAGGTTCTCTCTTGGTCGAGCTCTTGCGCCGAAGGCGGAAAAGGTCGTGCTGATATTCGACGCGCACATGCACGTCGGCGACTTCCCGCTCTTCAACGTCTCGCTCGACCGGGACGGGCTCGTGCGACTCATGGCCGAGCACGAGTACGGCGAGTGCCTCGTCTTCCACCCGGACTCGGGCTATGTGCGCGAGGTCGTCGAGTCGGTCGAGGGCGCCTACGCGCTCGTCTGGGCGAACCCGCGCCTGCCCGGCTTCCTCGAGGAGACGGCCGCGCTGCTCGAGCACCCGAAGTTCCTCGGCGTGAAGCTCCACCCGCTCCTCGACGGCTACCACCCGAACGACCCCACGGTTCACCCGCTCTACGCCCTCCTCGTCGAGCGCGGCCTCCCCGTGCTCGTCCACTGCGGCCACCCGATCTTCACTCTGCCGTGGTCGATCGAGGAGGCGGTGGTCAACTTCCCCGAGCTCAAGCTCGTCCTAGGTCACATGGGGCACGGCAACATCATCTACATCAACGCCGCCATCGACGTGGCCGCCCGAAACCCGAACGTCTACCTCGAGACCTCGGGCATGCCCATGCACACGAAGATCCGGGAGGCCGTCGAGCGGGTCGGGCGGACACGCGTCCTCTATGGCTCCGATGCGCCTTTCCACCACCCGACGGTCGAGATCGCGAAGGTGCGCCTGAGCGGTCTCGAGCCCGAACTGGTCGACCGCGTGCTGGGCGCGAACGGGAGGCTCCTTTTCTTCGGGGACGAAGAACGTCATCATCCCCTCGGTACATCTGCGTCCGCCGAGGAGGTGGGCCCGAGTCGATCGGCCACATGATTGCCTGAGAGAGAATCGTCGAGAGAGGAGAGGTTTATGCATAAGCGTTTGCGAGCCGGCTGGTTCATCGCCTTCCTAGTGGCGGCGGTGGCGGTGCTCGCGGTGGCGGCCGCCCAGAGCGCGAACTCCAAGGTCACCGCGATCGCCATCGCTGCTCCCGACAAGGCCAATAACCTCGGCTGGGATCAGCAGGGCGTCGACAGTGCGAAGCGCGCGGCCAAGGCGCTCGGGATCGGGACGGTCGACGTCGCCGACGGCATCGGCTACGAGAACACCGAGTCGGTTCTGCGCCAGCTCGCCCAGAAGCACCCGGGGCTGATCATCGCGCAGGCGAGCGGCTACAACACGATCGCCCCGCGGATCGCGCAGCAGTTCAACGTCCCGGTCCTCACCTACGACAACCCGAAGGACCTGAAGAAGGGCCTCGTCGCCGACATCTCGACGACGAGCCAGCAGGGCGCGTACCTCGCCGGCATCCTCGCAGGGAAGCTGACGAAGACCGGCACCATCGGCGTCGTCATCTCGGCCGCCGACACGAACTGGTACAAGCAGACGGGCGGCTACATCGCCGGGGCCCGGAGCGTCAACCCCGACGTGAAGATTCGCTTCGCCACGATCGGCCAGGCGGGCTACGGGGATGCCGCCGGCGGCAAGCGGGTCACCCAGAGCGTGATCGCGGCCGGCGCGGACATCGTCTTCGGGATGGGCGACGGCGCCTCGTTCGGGATGCTCCAGGCCGTTCAGACGGCGAGCAAGCCGTACAAGGTCTGGTTCATCGACGTCATCGGCGACAAGAGCAAGATCGACAAGAAGGGCGTGCTCCTCTCCTCGGTGATCTGGGACTTCACTAAGGTGTTCAAGCAGGCGATCTTCGACATCAACGGCGGCAAGTTCGGGACGCACAACTACAACCTGGGCGTGAAGAACGGCATCTACCTGCTGAAGACGAAGTACATCCCGGCCGACGTCTGGGCTGTCACCCAGCAGGCCAGCAAGGGCATCATCTCGGGCAACGTCACCATCCCGCTGACCCCGACGAAGGCGGCGGTCGACAAGCTCCTCAAGTAGGAGGCACGCTCGGCGGCGGCCACCCGGCCGGGTGGGCGCCCCCGGCCGTGATGGAACACTCGC
>JBGPNP010000279.1:0-4052 GCA_041487575.1 Gaiellaceae bacterium
AGGTAGAGCCCGTAGCGGGCCGTCACAGTCGCCGCTCCGGCGGCGCGGAAGAGCCGCCGGAGCTCGCCGGCCGTCGTGAAGTGAGCGGCCTTCCAGGTCTTCGACCCGCGCCAGCCCTTGACCCGCCGCTGCGCGGCCCAGGGTCGATGTCGAGCCCGGTGACCTCGGCTCCGCGCTCGACGAGCCAGGCCGTGTAGATCCCCGTTCCGCAGCCGGCGTCGAGCGCTCGCTCGCCGGCCTGGGGCTGCACCAGGCTCGCGACGAGCGCGAGCTCGATCCGGTGCGAGACGGCCCCGAGCGGAATGCCGTACCAGGCGTCGTACGCCGCCGCTCGGTCGGCGGACAACGGCCCTACCCCTCGCCGGGCGCGGTCACGAGCGGCCGCGCGAGCGACGGCCGAACGTGCCAGCGCGTCCCGGCCACCCAGAGGCCGCTCGCGGCCGTGAGAGCGGCGACGATCGCGATCGCCGAGCCGCTCCCGAGCGCGTCGGCGACGAAGCCGGCGAGGAGCGCGCCGGCGGCGAAGCCGAAGTCGCGCCAGAAGCGGTAGACCCCGACCGCCTGCGCGCGCTCGCGCGGCTCGACTGCGTCCGAGACGGCGGCGATCAGCGTCGGGTAGACGAGGGCCGTCCCCAGCCCGAGGAGGACGGCGGCGGCGAGGGCCGAGCCGAAGGTACCGCCGCCGGCCACGAGCAGGCCGAGCGCCCCGGCCTGGACGAGCATGCCGAGCGCGATGAGGGGTTTTCTCCCGGTGTGGTCCGAGAGCCAGCCCGTCGCAAGCTGGCCGGCCCCCCAGACGGCCGGATAGGCGGCCGCGACGCCGCCGATCTGGCCCGCACTCGCGCCGTGGGCGGCTAGGTAGAGAGGGGCGAGGCCCCAGGCGAGGGCGTCGTTCAGGTTGTTGACGAGGCCCGCCTGCGAGCAGGCCCGCAGCACGGGCTCACGGAGCGAGGCGTGCGCGAACATCGCCCGGAAGGTCCGCTCCTCGTGCGCGCTCCCAGCGTGATGCGTCCGCTGCTCGTGGGCGACGTGGGCGCCCGTGTCTCTCACGAAGACGACCGAGACGAAAGTGCCGACGGCGGCGATCACGGCCGCCCCGACCCAGACGAGCGTCCGGGGCGCGACGGTCGCCGCGAGCGCGCCGGTCGTGAAGGCGGCCGCAGCGACGCCGAGGTAGCCCGCCGACTCGTTGAGGCCGAGGGCGAGGCCGCGCCGCGCAGGGCCGGCGAGGTCGATCTTCATCACGACCGTCATCGACCAGGCGAGGCCCTGGTTCGCGCCGAGAAAAACGTTCGCGGCGACGATCCAGCCCCAGCTCGGGGCGAGGGCGATCATGGCCGGCACGGGGAGGGCGAGGACCCAGCCGAGAACGAGGAGGCGCTTGCGCCCGGCCCGCTGGGCGAGCCCGCCGGCGGCGAGGTTCGTGAGCGCCTTGGCGAGGCCGAACGCGACCACGAAGGTGAGGATCGCGCCCTTCGACGAGAGGCCGAAGTCCCGCTCGCCAACGAGCGGGAGCACGCTCCGCTCGAGCCCGACCATCGCCCCGACGAAGGCGTTGAGCCCGACGAGGAGCGTGAACTGGCGCGCGTTCGCCCGCAGGCCGAGGCGGACCGGCCCCGGGGTCACGCCTTCGACGGCGCGAGCCCGCTTCGGTTCGCGGCGACGATCGCCGCCTGGCCGGCCGGAGGCGGCGGCACGTCGACGAGCAGGGCGCGGGCGAAGCTCTCGGCGTCGCCGTGGGCGAGGGCCGTGTTGTGGCGGCGCTCGAAGCCCACGGAGGAGAACGGGTTGCTCGAGAGCGAGCGCCCGCAGACCGAGCCGCCGTAGTGGCTCGGATAGACGAGGACGTGGTCCGGGAGCTCGAGGAGCCGCTGCATCGAGGCGAACTGCTGCCGGGCGAGCGGAAGCGGGTCGCCCTTCGCATGGAGGTCCGGCCTGCCGACGTCGCCGACTAGGAGCGAGTCGCCGGTGAGCGCGAACCAGGGCTCCTCGGTCCCACGCCGCCGGTCGGCGACGAGGTAGGCGAGATGGGCGGGCGCGTGCCCGGGCGTCAAGAGCGCCGTGACGACGGTGTTGCCGAGCTCGACCCGGTCGCCGTCGCCGAGGGCAACGTGCGGGAACTCGACGCCCGCTCCCTGCGGGAGGTAGGCCGTCGCTCCGGTCGCCTCCACGAGCGCCGGGAGGCCTGAGACGTGATCGGCCTGGACGTGCGTCTCGAAGACGGCGACGATCGGGGAGCCGACCCGCTCAGCCTCCTCGAGGTAGCGATCGACGAGCGCCTCGTGCGCGTCGAGGACGGCGAGCTTCCGCTGCGAGGTGCAGCCGAAGAGGTAGCTCGCGCAGGCGGTCTCGTCGTAGAGGAAAGGCCGGAAGATCATCTCGAGGCCCAGGGTAGGCGCTAGTCTTCCATCGTGCCAGCCGAAATTGGCTATGGGAGGTATCGCCTTGGCCGATAGCGCGCTCTCGCTCGTCTGGGACTCGACCCGGCTCCGGCTCCTCGTCGAGATCGAGCGCCGCGGGAGCATCTCGGCGGCGGCGAAGGCGATCGGGATCGGCCAGCCCACGGCGAGCGGGCACCTGCGGGTGCTCGAGGGCGCCGCCGGCCAGCGCCTCGTCGAGCGGAACGGCCGCGGCAGCCGGCTCACCGAAGCCGGGCGCGTGCTCGCGACCCACGCCTCTCAGGCGCTCGCGGCCCTGCGCACGGCTGACGAGGAGCTCCACGCCCTCGCGGGCCTCGAGGCGGGGACGATCCACATCGGCGCCTCGACGACGCCGGGCGTCTACCTCCTCCCCGAGACGCTCGGCTGCTTCCGCCGCGACCACCCGAACGTCGCGGTCGAAGTCGAGATCGCCTCGACCGGCGAGATCGTCGAGCGCCTGCTCGCCGGGCGGATCCAGCTCGCGCTCGTGGGCGAGACCGAGGCCGACGAGCGCGTCCGGCTCGAGCCGTTCCTCTCCGACGAGATCGTGGGGGTCGCGAAGCCGGGGCTCCTGCGGGCCCGGGACGGAAAGGTGCAGCCGGCGGCGCTCGCCGAGCAGACGCTCCTCGTGCGTGAAGAGGGGTCGAGCACGAGGCGCGTCGGGGAGCGCGCCCTCGCCGAGGCCGGCGTCCGCCCCGCGGCGGTCTGGGAGCTCGACTCGAGCGAGGCGATCAAGCGCGCGGCCCGCGAGGGGCTCGGCGTCGCCTTCCTCTCGCGCTACGCGGTCGCCGAGGAGGTCGAGCGCGGCGAGCTCGAGAGCTTCCGCCTCGCCGGCCGGCCGAAGATCGAGCGCGGGCTCTACGTCGCGCGCCTCGCCCGGCGCCCGCTCAGCCCGAGCGAGCGCGGCTTCGTCGCGACGCTCTTGCGCTGCTGCGCGAAGAGCGCGGACTTCGCCGCCGCCTGCGTCGCCTGACGCGGAGTGCGGGCGAGAGGACTCGAACCTCCAGGGGCTTTCGCCCAGCGGGACCTAAACCCGCCGCGTCTACCAGTTCCGCCACGCCCGCGACGCAAGCGAGGATAGCGACGCCGGCGTACGCCTCAGAGCGGCGCCGTCAGAACGCGCGGCGCAAGGAGGCGCGAGGCGGGCACTAAACTCCGAGCGAGGCCCCGTAGCTCAGCGGATAGAGCGGCAGACTTCGAATCTGCGCGCGGAGGTTCGACTCCTCCCGGGGCCATTCAGCCTGAGAGGGCACAACGCGGCTTGACTACGACGTTTGCGGCCATTTGCTTCTCTCCGTGGGCTTCCGCCCGAATCCGCCCAAGACCGCCTTTCGCTGGCGCGCACTGGCGCACAACTGGCGCGCACGCCGATCCGCACGTGAAATCGCCGCCCCAACAACGGATAGGGGGCCGCGCCGCTGTTCGGCCCCCACCTCCTTCGCACGAAGGCGCCGGTCGGTTCGGTCAACCAGGAGATCGGCCGCTCAGCTCGTGGACCGCTCGAGATACGTGTCGAGGAGAGCCGCGGCTTCGCTCTCGTTTCCCGGCATGAGGTGTCCGTAGCGGTCGTACGTGATCGTCACACTGGCGTGGCCCATGTACGTGGCCAACGCCTTCGCGTTTACGCCCGAG
>JBGPNP010000280.1:0-4039 GCA_041487575.1 Gaiellaceae bacterium
CCGGCCCGGCGCCGGTCGGCCCGGAGCTGGAAGCGCTCGCGGCGTCGAACGGCACGACTTCCCGCCGGTAGAGCAGAAGCTCGCGCACGATCGCCTGGAGCGAGCCCGCGATCGGGATCGCGACGAGCGCGCCGAGAATCCCGGCGAGCTCCGCTCCTATGAGAACGGCGATGAGCACGGCGAGCGGCGAGAGCTGCACGGTCCGGCCGTAGATGACCGGCTGGAGGAAGTGATTCTCGAGCTGCTGGTAGACGAGGAAGAAGACGATCACGATCACGCCCCGCACCCAGCTGAGCTCGACGAAGACGACGGTCGTCACCGCGACGGCCGCGATCGTCGCCCCCCCGAGCGGGATGAGGTCGAAGATGGCGACGACGACCGCTAACGCGACCGCGTACTTGCTGCCGACCGCGAAGAGGACGATCGCGCTCGCGACCCCGGCGATGAGGCTGATGAGGATGTTGCCGGTGACGTAGCCGCCGATGGCGCGGTAGATGTTCGCGCCGACCCGCTCCCAGCGGGGCCGCAGCGCCTCCGGCAGGAGCACCAAGAACCGCTCGATCGTCTGGCGGCCCTGAAGGAGCATGAAGAACGTCAGGAACGCGATCGTGACCGTGCCGACGATCGCCGTGAGGACGCTGTGCGCGACGGCGACGGCGGGCTTCGTCAGGCCGAAGATGCCGCCCGCTCCCCGGGCTTTCACGGCCTCGCGCACCCGGTCGACGACGTGGTAGTCGGTCTCCAGGAAGCCGAACGGCCCACGGCCTTTCGTCACGTCCGCGACGATGCCGGGAACAGCGTCGATGAACTTCGTGATCTGGTCGACGAGCGGCGGGACGACGAGGAAGCCGAGCCCGCCGATGCCGAGAATGGCGAGAAGGAAGACGAGCGCCGCCGCGAAGCCGCGCCGGAGGCCCCGGCGCTCGAAGAACTCGACGGCGGGATTGAGCGCGGAGGCGAGGAAAACGGCGACGAGGATCCACGTGAGCACGTGCCAAGCGATGTAGACGACGGCGAGGGCGAGGAAGACGAGCAGCGTCAGCCCGAGCGCGACAAGGATCGCGCGCGGACGGAACGAGACGACCCGCTGCTCGGGCGTCGACACGCTGCGGAGATTCGGCGGCCGGGAGCGGTCTCCTCGCTACGATCCGCGGCGTGAATCCGCGAAAAATGCTCCGCATCTTCCGCGGAGGGAGCTTGTCCCTTCGCTTCGCTCGGGAGGACCTCGCAGGGCAGGGTGTGCCATGAGCGCGAACGGCGATCCGGTTGTCCTCGTCGCCGGCGTCCGCACGGCGATCGGCCGCTTCGGCGGCAGCCTCAAGGACGTCGACGCGCACGAGCTCGGCGCGGCCGCGATCAGAGAGGCCCTCGCCCGCTCGGGAGTCGACCCGGAGGAGGTGGACGAGGTCGTCATGGGCGAGGTCGGGCAGGTGGGGGCGGACGCCTTCAACGCCCGCCGCTGCGCCATCGGCGCGGGAATCCCGCCGAGCGCGACGGCGATGAACGTCAACCGCCTCTGCTCCTCCGGCCTGCAGGCGATCGTCACCGGCGCCCAGGCGATCCTCACCGGCCAGGCGGGCGTGGTCGTCGCCGGCGGGAACGAGTCGATGAGCCGCCAGCCCTTCCTCGACTACGGGGCCCGCGACGGCTACCGGCTCGGGTCGCGCGAGCTCGTGGACGGCACGCTCTCCCTCCTCACCGACCCCTTCGGCCGCTACCTCATGGGCGTGACTGCAGAGCGCGTCGCCGAGCGCTTCCACGTGAGCCGGGAGGAGCAGGACCGCTTCGCGGCGAGGAGCCAGGAACGGGCGGCGGACGCGATCGCCGCGGGGCACTTCGAGGCGGAGATCGTCCCCGTGCGGCCCCCGCGCGCCGAGGAGCCGTTCGCACGGGACGAGCACCCGCGGCCCGGGACGACGGTCGAGTCGCTCGCGAAGCTCAAGCCGGCCTTCCAGGACGGCGGCACGGTCACGGCCGGCAACTCCTCGGGCATCAACGACGGTGCGGCTGCCGTCGTCCTCATGCGTGAGTCGGACGCCGAGCACCGGGGCCTCGCCCCGCGGCTGCGGCTGCGGTCGTGGGCGGTGACCGGGATCGAGCCCGAGGTGATGGGCTACGCGCCTGCCCACGCGATCCCGAAAGCGCTCGAGAGAGCCGGACTCGCCCTCGGGGATATCGACCTCGTCGAGCTGAACGAGGCTTTCGCCGCCCAGGCGGTCGCGGTCATCCGCGACGTCGGACTGGACGAGGAGGCGGTCAACGTCTCTGGCGGGGCGATCGCCCTCGGGCACCCGGTCGGCGCGACCGGGGCGATGCTCACCGTCAAGCTCATGAACGCCCTCGAGCGCCTCGACCTGCAGAGGGGGATCGTGACGATGTGCATCGGCGGCGGCCAGGGCATGGCGGCCGTCTTCGAGCGGCCCTAGGAGCGGCCCCCCTAGCTG
Source organism: Gaiellaceae bacterium (assembly GCA_041487575.1). Taxonomy (GTDB): domain Bacteria; phylum Actinomycetota; class Thermoleophilia; order Gaiellales; family Gaiellaceae; genus JBGPNP01. The sequence continues at coordinate 2,445 of JBGPNP010000280.1, forward strand.
CAGCGCCCAGGAAGAGGGAGAAGGTGAGCCGCCCGCCTTCGACGCCGTCACGCGAGCCGCCTCTCGGACCGACAGGCGGTCCTCGAGGACGCGCGGCCCAGAGAGGATCTACAGAGGCGGCCGGAGCTCGCCGGCCGAGAGGTCGCGCAGCCGCTCGAGCGCCGCGCCGACGCGTAGCACCGTCGCCTCGTCGAAGCGCCGGCCGACGACCTGGACGCCGATCGGAAGCCGCTCCGAGCTCAGTGCGAACGGGACCGTGAGGGCCGGCGGGCCGGTGAGGTCGAAGGGGATCGTCGCCCGCATGATCGCGCGGGCTGGGAGGACACGTCCGGCGATCTCGATCTCGGCGGCCTCGTGGGCATGGGCGACGACCGGCGTGGTCAGGCAGAGGAGAACGTCGTGCTCGACGAAGAACGCGGCAAGATCGCGCCGCAGCGCTTCGACCTCCGCCTCGGCGGCGAGGTAGTCCTCGAGCGGCGCGAGCGGAGCGGTCAGCCGCCGCTGCAGCGCCGGGTGGAGCTCCGCGCGGCGCCCACGGACGACCGACTCGAAGTACGCACGCCCTTCGGCGCCGTAGAGCACAAGCGTCAGGAGATTCCAGTCGTTCCGTTCGAGCGCAGGGATCGACGCCGGCCCGACCTCAAAGCCGAGCCCGGCGAGGGCGGCGGCGGCGCGACGCACCGTGGCGGCGATCTCGGGATCGACCGGCCCGAACGCGTTCTCCGCGAGGAGGCCGACGCGGAGCGGCGGCATCGCCTCTTCCTCCCCGAAAGCCGGGGCGGCGACCGGTACCGAGTACCAGTCGCGGCCGTCAGGGCCGGACAAGACGGAGAGCGCGAGCGCCGCGTCGCGCACCGAGCGCGCCATCGGACCGACGTGCATGAAGCGCAGGAGCACCTCCGGCCAGTGGCCGGTAAGCGGAACGCGCCCGTGCGTCGGCTTCAGGCCGACGACGCCGCAGTAGTGAGCAGGAAGCCTGATCGAGCCGCCGAGGTCGCTGCCCAGGCCGAGCGGCGAGAGCCCCGCGGCGATGGCAGCCGCCTCGCCGCCGCTCGAGCCGCCCGTCGTCCGCTCCGGATTCCACGGGTTCACAGTCGTGCCGAAGACGAGGTTGCCGGTCTCCCACCAGAACGCGAACTCGGGCAGGTTCGTCTTGCCGAGCGGGATCGCGCCGGCCGCGCGGAGCCGGGCGACCGCGACCGCGTCCTCCCCCGGGATGTGATCCGCGAAGAGCCGCGAGCCGCGCGTCGTGCGCACGCCGGCGGTGTCGAGCGAGTCCTTGATCGTGAACGGGACTCCGAGGAGCGGCCCCAGCTCGTCGCCGCGGAGGACGGCCGCCTCCGCCTCGCGCGCGAGCGCTTCGGCCTCGTCGATGGGCGTGACGATCGCGTTCAGCTTCGGGTTCAGAGCCTCCGCACGCTCACGGTGGGCGCGAAGCACCTCGACGGGCGAGAGCTCGCGCGCACGGATGCGCTGCGCTAGCTCGGTGGCATCGAGCCAGTAGAGCTCGCTCATAGGTCAACCTCCCAGCGAACATCCTCCCGAGCGCAGCGATGGGACAAGCTCCCCCCGCGGAAAATGCGCAGCATTTTTCG
>JBGPNP010000281.1:0-4038 GCA_041487575.1 Gaiellaceae bacterium
CGTAGCCCTCGGTCGCCCGCGCCGCGAGGTCGTAGACGCCGCGGTGGACGTTCGCATACGACCTCTCGTAGAAGAGCCGCATCGCGTCGAGCACCTGCCGCGGCTTCTGCGCGGAAGCCGCCGAGTCGAGGTAGGCGAGCGGCTTGCCGTGGATCGGATGCTCGAAGACGGCGAAGTCCGCGCGCAGCTTGTGCGCTTCGAGCCCCGGCCTGACTGCGGCTGCCGTGTCCTTCACGACCTCAGTGTACCGGCCCTCCCTGGCACGAACCGATCGCCGGTGAGCCAGAGCGTGAAGACGGAGAGGGCCGCGCCGACGATCGAAACGACGACGATGGCCACGTTCGGGACTGCGAGCTCGAAGAAGTGGCGCGTCGGCAGGACGAGGGCGAGGAGGTAGACGGCGAGAAGGCCGAGGCAGAGCGCCGTCACGGCGACGCCGCGCTTCTTCCCGGCCGCCTCGAGGGCGAGGATGAGATAGAGGCCGACGAGGACGAGGACGGTCGTGGCGATCGTCCGTGCCTCGACGAGGGGAGAGTCGAGGACATTCCGCGCGAAGAGGTAGGCCGAGAGGACGCCGAAGCCGACGGCGATCCCCGCCGGCACCGCGAAGCGGGCGACGTCCTCGAGGAACCGCTCGGGCCGCCACTCGCCCGAGCTGGGCGCGAGCGCCAGGAAGAAGGCGGGGATGCCGACGGCGACGGAGGCAGCGAGGCTCAGCTGGCGCGGGAGGAACGGGTAGCTCTCCGGCGTCACCCCGACGGTGAGGACGAGGAAGGCGGCGAACACGGACTTCGTGACGAAGAGCTTGGAGACCCGCTGGAGGTTCCGGAGCACCTTCCGGCCCTCGGCCACCATCGAGGGGACAGCGGCGAAGTCGCCGCGAACGAGAACCAGGTCGGCGACCGACTTCGTCATCTGCGAGCCCGTCCCCTGCGCGATGCCGAGCCGCGCTGCCTTGAGCGCGGGCACGTCGTTGACGCCGTCGCCGACCATCGCGACGTACTTGCCCGCGTCGCGCAGGGCCTCGACGAAGCGCTTCTTCCCCTCCGGCGAGATGCGCCCGACGACGGTCGCGGCGAGCGCGAGCTTGCGCAGAGCCAGAGGACTCTCCGGAAGCTGACTCCCGTCCACGGGCGGCCCGGACTGCGGGATGCCTGCGTCAGCCGCGATCGAGGCGACCGTGTCGGGGTCATCGCCCGAGAGCACCTTGAGCTCGACACCCTCGGCCAGGAAGTAGGCAACGGTCTCCCGCGCCTCGGCCCGGAGGTCCTCCGAGAGGACGACGAGGCCGAGGAGCGTCAAGTCCCGGGGCAGCTCCTCCCCGTCGAGCGGTGCGGGAGAAGAGGCGAACGCGAGCACGCGACGGCCGTGCAAGGCCTCCCCCTGTGCCCGGGACGCCAGCAGCCCGAGCGAGAGGAGCTCCGTGGCGCCGAGGACGTAGCTCGTCGAGCCGAGCCGGACTGCGCTCCAGCGGCGGCGCGACGCGAAGGGAACCTCCGCCTCGACCTCCTCCGATTGCCCGGGGTATGCCTCGGCGATCGCGGCAAGCGTGGGGTTGCGCGTCGGAGAGCTTGCCGCGAAGCGGGCGAGCGTCTCGGCAACGCCGTCGGGGTTCCATTCAGGCGCCGGCACGAGCTCGAGGACCCGAAGCGTCGCCTCCGTCAGCGTCCCCGTCTTGTCCAGGCAGACGACCTCGACCGAGGCGAGCGACTCGATCGCGTTCAGCTGCTGCGCCAGCGCTCCCCGGCGTGCCATGCGGAGCGCGGAGACCGCGTACGTGAGGCTGACGAGGAGGATGAGCCCCTCGGGCACGAGCGAAAGGACCGCGGCGACCGAGGTCTGAGCCGCCTCGTAGTGGGGTTTGTGTTGCTGGAAGAGCGCGTAGCCGAGGAGGACGCCGAGCGGGATCATCACGCCGACGAGCCCGAAGAGGAGCGTCGAGACGGCCCGCTCGAGCGGCGAGCGCGGGTGGCGGAAGCGGCGCGCCTCGCCCGCGAGGCGCTCCGCGTAACTGGCCGGGCCGACGGCGCTCACCGTGTAGGCTCCGTGCCCCTCGACGGCGAACGAGCCGGAGCGGACCTCCTCGCCGGCCGACCGCTCGATCGGGTGCGACTCGCCCGTGAGGATCGACTCGTCGAGCGCGAGCGACTCCGCTCGGACGAGCTCCCCGTCGGCGACCACCTGGTCGCCGGCCTCGAGGCGGACGAGGTCGCCGACGACGAGCTCCTCGACGTGAGCTGTCCGCGCCTCGCCGTCACGGACGACCGTCGCGGTCGGCACGACGAGTGCGGCGAGCCGGTCGAGCGCGCGCTTCACCCGCACCTCCTGCGCGATCCCGATGCCGGTGTTGAAGAGGAGGATGTAGAGGAAGAGCGAGTCCCGCAGGTCGCCGAACGCGAGCGTGATCCCGCCGGCGACGGCGAGGATCAGGTTGAACACTGTGAAGACGTTGGCGCGGACGATCGAGGCGTAGGAGCGACTCGTCGCCGGCGGCTGGATCGGCCCACGCTCGGCCAGCCGCCGTTTGACCTCCGCCTGCGTGAGGCCGGTCAGCTCGGCCGGTGCGGGCGCCGTCTTGGTCAGTGGGATCGAGGCTAGCACCTCGTCCGGAGCGGTCCCTCGCTCATGCATGACGGACGTGTGCCGCGCCCGCGCCGACCAATCGCCCGCTACCGGCTCTACGCCGCCGGGATACGCGCCTCGAGCGAGGCGGCGACCGCCTCCCGCACCGCGTCGAACTCGATGCGGTCGAGGATGTCCTGGAAGAAGCCGCGCACGATCAGCCGCTCGGCCTCGCCGCGCGAGAGCCCCCGCGCCATGCAGTAGAAGAGCTCGTCGCGGTTCACGGGCGAGTTCGTTGCCCCGTGCGTGCAGCGGACGTCGTTCGCCTCGATCTCGAGGCCGGGGATCGAGTCCGCATGTGCCTTCGGCGACAGGATGAGGTTTCGGTTCACCTGGTAGCCGTTCGTCCTCTGGGCGTCCTTCGCGACCTTGATCATGCCGCGCCAGACGACGCTCGCCGAGTCGCGGAGCGCGCCCTTGAAGGCGAAGTCCGAGGTCGTGTTCGGCGCCAGGTGCGCCTGGAAGGTGTCGTAGTCGAGGTGCTGCTGACCATCGGCGAAATACGCGCCTGTGACGCGCGAGGTCGCGCCGGGGCCGGCGAGGTCGTTCTCGATCCTCGTCTTGCCGCTCCGCGAGCCGAAGCCGCCCGCGACCCAGTCGAGCTCCCCGTCGCGGTCGACCCGCGCCCTGTGCGACGCGAAGTGCCACGTTTGACGCGAGAGGTTCTGGATCGAGACGTACTCGAGCTTTGCCGCCTGGCCGACGAAGAGCTCGACGGCCGCGTTCGTGTAGGCCGAGAGCTCCGGCGAGTCCGAGCTGTACTCCTCGACGAGCGTGAAGCGAGCGCCCTCGTCGGCGACGACGAGGAGCCGCCAGAAGAGCGCCCCACCCTCGGCCGAGCTCGTCACCCGGACGTAGAGCGGCTTGTCCAGCTCGACGTTCTTCGGCACGTGGACGAGGAGGCCGTGGCGCCAGAGGGCCGCGTTGTGGGCCGAGAGCTTGTCGTCGGCGCCGACAAGCGTCCCTAGCAGCTCGTGCCCGCCGAGCGGCACGAAGGTGACGCCGTCCGGCGCCTCGACGATCTCCACGCCGGACTCGGAGGCGAACGCCGTCCCAGCCGTCTCGAGCTCGAGGATCGAGTCGGGTCGCGTGCCGGTCCCCGTCGCCCCCGCATCGAACCCGTCGGGGTCGAACCCGGAGAGGTCGGTGAAGCGCCAGTGCTCGTCCTTCGTCGTCGGGAGCGGGAGCTCGCGGTAGCGCGCGAAGGCCTCATCACGCGAGAGGCCCCGGAGGGCCTCTCGCGTCAGCAAGGCAGCGTTGGCGTTAGCCAACGCTGCCTTCCATCTGGAGCTGGATCAGCCGGTTCATCTCGACTGCGTACTCGAGCGGCAGCTCCTTCGTGATCGGCTCGACGAAGCCGGAGACGATCATCGCGCTCGCCTCGGCGCCGGAGAGGCCGCGGCTCATCAGGTAGAA
>JBGPNP010000282.1:0-4031 GCA_041487575.1 Gaiellaceae bacterium
CCGCGCGGCCAGCTCAGGAAGCGCTACGACGTCGTCATCGTCGGCGGCGGCTCCCACGGGCTTGCGACCGCGTACTACCTGGCCAAGAACCATGGGATCACGGACGTCGCCATCCTCGAGCAGGGCTACATCGGCTCGGGCGCAGCCGGCCGGAACACGACGATCATCCGCTGCAACTACCGCACGCCCGAAGGCGCGGCCTTCTACAAGCAGAGCGTGAAGCTCTACGAGGGCCTCGGGCAGGACCTCGACTTCAACCTGCTCTTCTCGCAGGAGGGCCACCTGACGCTCGCGCACTCGGACCGCGGCGTCATCACCGCCACGGAGCGGGCCGAGGTCAACCAGCTCCTCGACATCGACAGCCGGTACATCGACGCCGACGAGGTCAAGCGCCTCTGCCCCGAGATCAACATCTCCGACGACGTGACCTGGCCGATCGTCGGCGCGCTCTACCATCCGGCGGGCGGGATCATCCGCCACGACGCCGTCGTCTGGGGACTCGCGCGCGGCGCCGACCGCGCCGGCGTCGAGATCCACCCGTACACCGAGGTGACGGGGATCAAGGTCGAGGACGGGCGTGTGCGAGGCGTCGAGACGAGCCGTGGCGAGGTCGAGTGCGACCACGTCGTCTCGGCGACCGCCGGCTGGTCGAGCCTCGTCTGCGGGCTCGCGGGTGTCCCGCTCCCGATCACGACGACTATCCTCCAGGCCTTCGTGACGGAGCCGATGAAGCCGTTCCTCGACGTCATCATCGTCTCCTCGCAGATGCACATCTACGTCTCGCAGACCGACCGGGGCGAGTTCCTCATGGGCGCCGAGATCGAGCCGTACACGACCTATCAGAAGATCGGGACGCTCCCGTTCCTCGAGTACACGGCCCGCCATGCCCTCGAGCTCTTCCCGCAGCTCGAGCACGTGAAGATCCTCCGCACCTGGACTGGTCTCTGCGACGTCTCGCCCGACTACTCGCCGATCCTCGGCAAGACCGAGGTCGAGAATTTCCACATCTCAGCGGGCTGGGGCACGTACGGCTTCAAGGCCGCCCCGATCGTCGGCACGAAGCTCGCCGAAGAGATCGCAACCGGCCGCACCCCCGACCTCATCGCGCCGTTCGCGCTCGAGCGCTTCTACACGGACAGTATGGTGTCCGAGCTCGCGGCGGCGGCCGTCTCCCACTAAGAGCTAAGGAGCTCCTCCTATGGCCATCAAGGTCCCCTCGAACCTCGAGATCGCGCAGGCGCACCGGCTCGAGCCGATCGGCGACATCGCCGCGCGCTACGGCCTCGAGGCGGACGAGTACGACCTCTACGGGCGCTTCAAGGCGAAGGTCGACCTCTCCGTCATCGACCGCCTGGCGGGCAAGCCCGACGCGAAGCTCGTCTGCGTCACCGCGATCACGCCGACGAAGGCGGGCGAGGGGAAGACGACGACCTCCGTCTCGCTCACGCAGGGCCTCGGCAAGATCGGGCGGCGGCCCGTCCTCTGCCTGCGCGAGCCCTCGCTAGGGCCGGTCTTCGGGATCAAGGGCGGCGCGGCCGGCGGCGGCTACGCTCAGGTCGTGCCGATGGAGGACCTGAACCTCCATTTCACGGGCGACATCCACGCCGTCGGCGCCGCGAACAACCTGCTCGCGGCCGCGCTCGAGGCGCATCTCCTGCACGGGAACAGGCTCGGAGTCGATCCGCTCACGGTCGGCTGGCGTCGCTGCATCGACATGAACGACCGCGCCCTCCGCCAGGTCGTCGTCGGGCTCGGCGGGCGCGCGAACGGCTACCCGCGCGAGACCGGGTTCGACATCACGGCCGCCTCCGAGGTGATGGCGATCGTCGCGGTCGCGAGCGATCTCCAGGACCTGCGCCAGCGGCTCGGCGCGATCACGGTCGGCTACACGTACGAGGGCGAGCCCGTCACCGCCGACGACCTCAAGGCTGCCGGCGCTATGACGGTCATCCTCAAGGAGACGCTGAAGCCGAACCTCATCCAGACGCTCGAAGGCCAGGCCTGCTTCATGCACTGCGGGCCGTTCGCGAACATCGCCCACGGGAACAACTCCCTCGTCGCCGACAAGGTCGCGCTCAAGCTCGGCGACATCGTCGTCACCGAGTCGGGCTTCGGCTCCGACATGGGGATGGAGAAGTTCCTCGACATCGTCTGCCGCATCGGTGAGCTGGCGCCGAGCGCGGTCGTCGTCGTCACGACCGTACGGGCGCTCAAGCACCACGCCGAGGACCCCGACGGCGGGCTCGACTCCGTCGAGCGCGGCTCGGCGAACCTCCAGCGCCATATCGGAATCGTCAAGGAATTCGGCCTCGAGCCGATCGTGGCCGTCAACCGCCGGCCCGAGGACACGGACGAGGAGTGCGAGCTCGTACGGAGGCTCGCGCTCGAGTACGGCGCCTTCGGCGCGGAGCTGAACGAGGCCTTCGCGCAGGGCGGCGAGGGCGCGGTCGCTCTCGCCGAGGCCGTCGCCGCCGCCTGCGAGGAGCCGAACTCCTACGCGCCGCTCTACGCGATCGACGCCCCGATCGCCGACAAGATCGAGGCGATCGGGAAGCGGGTCTACGGCGCCGCCGACGTCACGTTCCTGCCCGCGGCGCTCGAGAAGATCGAGCGCTACACGAAGGACGGGCTCGACAAGGTGCCGATCTGCATGGCGAAGACGCACCTCTCGCTCTCGGCCGATCCCGGGGTCATGAACGCGCCGACCGACTTCACGCTCCCCGTCCGCGACCTGCGCGCCTACACAGGCGCCGGCTGGATCGTCGCCCTCTGCGGCGACGTGATGACGATGCCGGGCCTCGGCGTGACGCCCGCATTCCAGAACGTCGACATCGACGAGAGCGGCAGGACCCTCGGCCTCTTCTGAGCCCGAATTGGCCGAGCGGCGCTGGTGCGACGGACTAATGGACGATCAGCACGTCGCAGTGCGCGTGCCGTGACACCGCCGCGCTGACGCTCTGGCCGAGCAGCCGCTCGACGATGTTCGGCTCGCGCGTCCCGACGACGATCAGGTCGGCGCCTCGCTGCTCGGCGAGCTCGACGATCGTGTCGGCCGGCTCGCCGACAGCGGGGACGTACTCGGCCTTGATCCCTCTCGCCTCGAGCGCGGCTCGGGCATGCTTCAGCTCCTCGCGGTGGACTTGCGGGCTGTCGACCGGGTCGATCGGACCCCCGCCCCGCGGCCCGCCCACCATGATGGGGGCGACGCTGGTGACGACGAGCTGGGCCCCGAAGGCCTGGGCCAGCTCGCTGGCTCGGTCGAGAGCACGCTTCGCGGGCTCCGTCTCGTCGTATCCGACAACGATCGTCTTCATGCAACTCTCCTCTGATTCGGGGAGCCGTACTATCGCAACCTTCGCCCGGCGCTACAAGCCGAGCGGCACATAGCGGCCGAGCTGCTTCTGGGCGGCGGCGACCGCCCGGAGCGCCTCCCGAAGGTCGGCGCGGGCGAGCGGCGGGAGCTCGTCCGGGTCGACGAGGTTGTCGGGCGCGAGGCCCGCCTGGATCCGGGCGGCGTGGTGCTCGAGTCGGACGCGCGAGACGATCGTGAACGCCTCGCGAAGCGACTGGGCGGTCGCCGGCGCGAGAGCGCCGAGTTGCTCGACGGCGACGAGCCGGTCGAGCGTCGCGGAGATCGTCACGCCGTTCGCGAGCGCGTGGAAGCGCGCGAGGTTGGCGATCGGCAAGACGGCGCCGAGCTTGATGTCGATCGCGTGCGCCTCCGGTTCCCGGCGGCGATGCACGATCCCCCGGCCGAAGCGCACGGGCGTACGGACGTCGGTCGCCGTCCGAGCGAGCCGCGCGAGGAAGCCCTGATAGCGGTGCGCGGTCTGCAGGAGCTCGACGAGAGGCGGCACGATCTCGAGCCCGCCGATCACGTGCCGGAAGTCGAACGCCACAGCGGCGCGGACCAGGTGCGAGCGGTCCGGCATCTCGAGGCAGACCTGGAACTCGCGCTGCCACGCGGCATCGGACATCCGCCACGCCCGGTTACGGGCCAGCACCTCGGCCGCGTCGGCGCCGAAGCCGCA
>JBGPNP010000283.1:0-4010 GCA_041487575.1 Gaiellaceae bacterium
CGAGCGGATGAACGCGCTGGAGGACCCGAGGCTCGAAGCGGCCGAGGATCTCCTCCGGCGGCGCGAGGTCGCAGCGGAGATCGTCCACGACAACCCCGAGCGCGCCCTCGAGCTGGGAGTCGGCCGGCCTGACGTCGCGAGCGCCTACGACGGCGGGCTCGTCGACGTGAACCACGCGCCCACCGCCGTCCTCGCCGGCCTTCCGGGCTTCGACGAAGGGCTCGCGCAGCGCGCCGTGAAGATCCGCGAGGAGGTGGGAGGATTCTCGTCGGTCGCAGACCTCGGCAACGTGCTTGACCTGCCGGCCGAGACCGTCGAGCGCCTACGGGACCTCGTCGTCTTCCTGCCCCGATGAGCTCTCGACGGCGCTCTTGAGGCGCGGCGGCGCCTTCAGCCAGTAGCTCTCGAGCAGCCACTCGAGCGCGGCCTCGAGGGACTCCTCGTCCTGCACCTCGGCGGTGACCCAGCCCCAGCGGCCGACATAGGCCGCCTCGTGGACGAAGGGCAGGAGGTAGGCGATCTCACGCTCCTCGGCGGTGAGCTTGACGGTCAGCCTGACCCTGTCCTCCGCGAGCGACATGGAGGCGAACATGCGATTGTCCGCGACCTTGAAGACCGGATTGCCCCAGGGCGCGTCCTCGTAGGTCTCGGGCAGGGAGAGGGCCCGATGTCTCAGTTGCTCGGCGAGGTCGTCGATGTCGGGCACGGCCGGAGCGTACTATCGTCCGCCGAGTCATGACCGCGGTGCGCGCAGCGGGGGGAATCGTGTGGCGCCGGGGCGCCGGCGGACTCGAGGCCCTCGTCGTCCACCGGCCCAAGTACGGGGACTGGACGTTCCCGAAGGGCAAGGCCGATCCCGCGGAGAGCGACGAGGGCTGCGCGCTGCGCGAGGTCGAGGAGGAGACCGGGCTCGCCTGCGAGCTGGGGCCCGAGCTGGGGTCGACCTCCTATTCCGACCGCATGGGCCGGACAAAGGTGGTGCGCTACTGGGCGATGCAGGCGCTCGACGGCGCCTTCGCCCCACATGCGGAGGTGGACGAGATCCGCTGGCTCGCGCTCGGCGCGGCTGCGGCGGCGCTCACATACCCGCGCGACCGAGACGTCCTTGCGCTCCTCGAGGAGGCCGTCGCCGGCGCTCCGCTCCACGCTCGGCCCCTTCGCGAGGGCGATCTCGACCCGGACCCGCTCCGGGCCTTCGAGGCCTGGTTCCAGGACGCTGCGGCTAACGGGGCCCGCATGCCCGAGGCCGTGGCTCTCGCTACGGCCACACCCGGCGGGGAGCCGTCCGCGCGGATGGTGCTCCTGAAAGGCGCGGACGAGCGCGGCTTCGTCTTCTACACGGGCTACGAGAGCCGCAAGGGGTCCGAGCTCGCCGCCAACCCCCGCGCGGCGCTCCTCTTCTACTGGGAGGCCGTCGGGCGGCAGGTGCGGGTCGAGGGTGCGGTGAGCCCGGTCTCACCCGAGGAGTCCGACGCCTACTTCGCGTCGCGGCCGCCCGGGAGCCGCCTGAGCGCGCTCGCCTCCCGGCAGAGCGAGGTCGTCTCCGGCCGCGCGGTGCTCGAGGCGCGCGTCGAGGAGCTCGCGACCGAGCTCGCCGGCCGGGAGCCGCCGCGTCCCGGCTACTGGGGCGGCTACCGGCTCGAGCCCTCCGTCTACGAGTTCTGGCAGCACCGGGACGACCGGCTCCACGACCGGCTCCGCTACCGCCGCGACCGGGAGCGCTGGGTCGTCGAGCGGCTCTCGCCCTGACGCGGAGTGAGCGCCTGGCTCTGGCTCGCGGTCGGGCTCGGGGCGTCGCTCGCGCTCTACGCCGCCTGCGTCGGCGCGCTCGTCCTGCGGGGGCGCCACGAGGACGCCCGCGCACTCGCCGGCTTCGTCCCGGACTGCATCGTCCTCCTGCGCCGGCTCATGCGCGACCCACGCGTGCCGCGCCGGCGGCGCGCGCTCGTCTACGCGCTGATCGCATACCTCGCGATGCCCTTCGACCTAGTGCCGGACTTCATCCCGGTCGCCGGCCAGCTCGACGACGCGATCCTCGTCGCCCTCGTCCTGCGCGCGCTCCTGCGGGCGAGCGGGCCCGAGCTTCTCGCCGAGCACTGGCCCGGGCCGCAGGCCTCACTCGACCTCCTGCGCCGGCTCCTGTGACTACGCGCCGCGGGGCGCTTTGTCCTCGAGCGTGACCCGCATGAGGTCGCGGATCGAGAGGATCCCGACCGTCTTTCCGCCCTCGACGATGGGCAGGTGGCGGAAGCCGCCGTGGATCATGAGCGCGGCCGCGTGGTCGGTGGAGTCCGTCGACTCGATCGTGTCCGGGTGCCTCGTCATCCAGTCGGCGACTCGGGCGCCGTCCTCGATCCCGGCGGCCACGGCCCGGAGCACGTCGCGCTCCGTGAGGATCCCGACGAGACGCTCGCCCTCCACGACGAGAACCGCCCCGACCGAGCGGGCGGCCATACGCTTCGCCGCGTCGACGAGCAGGACCTCCGGCTCGACGGTGAGGAGGTCGCGGGACATGTGCCTGGAGACGACCGGCATCGCGGCGCCACTCTAACGAAGCGACGCATCAAGCGTTGTCGATATCGAAGCGCGTCGATATCGTGCCTGCAAGTGACGAGCCTTCCCCTGATCCAGTGCTGCACGCCCCTCGCCGGCTCGAGCCTCTCGGACACCGAAGCTCTCGAGTTGGAGCGGCTTTTCCGAACGCTCGCCGACCGCCACCGCCTCAGGATCCTCAACATCCTCGCCAGAGCCGCCGGCGAGCCCGTCTGCGTCTGCGAGTTCGTGCCCGCCCTCGGGCTCTCCCAGCCGACCGTCAGCTACCACCTGAAGCAGCTCACGGACTCGGGGCTTCTCGAGCGAGAACGCCGCGGCACGTTCGCCTACTACCGTCTTGCACCCAACGTGCTCGAGCGGCTGAGCGCGCTACTCGCAGAGAGGTAAGTCGCTTGGCCGAGCGGTCCGTCGGAAACGCGCTCGCGGCCGAGGCGATCGGCACCTTCGCCCTCGTCTTCGCCGGGTGCGGCGCCGTCATGGTCGACGCGAAGACCAGCGCGCTCGGTCATACGGGCGTTGCCGCGACGTTCGGGCTCGTGATCATGGTGATGATCTATGCGGTCGGCCACGTCTCCGGCGCTCATTTCAACCCGGCCGTCAGCTTCGCCTTCGCCCTGACGCGCCACTTCCCGTGGACTCGGACGGCCGCGTACTGGGGCGCTCAGGCGGCCGGAGCGCTCGTCGCAGCCGCGGTGCTGCGCGGCTCGCTCGGGAGCGTGGCGAACGTCGGCGCAACGGTCCCGTCGGGCTCGAAAAGCCAGTCCTTCCTCTGGGAAGTCGTGCTCACGTTCTTCCTCATGTTCGTGATCATGGCCGTCGCCACCGACACGCGCGCCGTCGGCGAGGCGGCGGCGATCGCGATCGGGGGCACGGTCGGGCTCGACGCGCTCTTCGGCGGCCCGATCTCGGGCGCGTCGATGAACCCGGCCCGGTCGCTCGGGCCGGCGCTCGTCTCGGGCGACACGGCGTCGCTCTGGCTCTACATCGTCGCCCCCCTTTGCGGCGCCGCGATCGGCGCCGTTGCCTACCAGCTCCTCCGGGGAAAGGAGCCCTCGTGAGCCGGGTCCTCTTCGTCTGCATCCAGAACGCCGGCCGCTCCCAGATGGCGGAGGCGCTCTTCGCCCGGGCGGCCACCGGTCGCCACGAGGCCCGCTCGGCCGGCTCGAATCCTGCGCGGCGCGTCCACCCCGAGGTCGCCGACGTGATGCGAGAGCTCGGGATCGACCTCGCCGGCCGGGTCCCGCACCGGCTCGAGCAGGCTGACGCCGAGTGGGCCGACGTCGTCGTGACGATGGGCTGCGGCGACGCCTGCCCCTTCATCGCGGGGAAGCGCTACGTCGACTGGGAGCTCGAGGACCCGGCCGGGAAGGGCCTCGAGGAAACGCGAGCGGTCCGTGACGAGATCGCAACCCGAGTCGCGGAGCTGGTCGCCGGTGGCTGAGCGCGACGGCGAGGCA
>JBGPNP010000284.1:0-3996 GCA_041487575.1 Gaiellaceae bacterium
CTTTCAGCTCCGTGTGAACCGTCGTGAACGCGTGCCGGACGCCGCGTCGCAGCGCCTGACCAGAGTGGACGCCGTCTCCCTCGCGATAGCCCTCCAGGAACCACTTGAGCCGAGCGAGAGGGAGGCCGAGGATCCAGCCGGGGATCCGCTTCCGGTTGCCGCCGAAGCCGAGGTGCTCCATGAGACGAAGGAGCAGCTTCGAGTGCACGAAGATCGAAGCCGACCGCGCCGCGCTCCCCGGGGCGCGGACGGCGTGCAGGCCGAGCTCCCCGTCCAGTACGGCCGCCGCTCGCCCGAGCAGGGCCTCGTCGCCGCTGAAGTTGAGGAAAGCGTTGCCGGGGCTCTCGTGCCACGAACCCTCGGCGACCCACAGACCAAGGAGCCAGAGCAGCTCATCGGTCACCCGGATCGTCGCCGGGAGCGGCACGCTGCGGCCGGCTGAGCGCAGACGGACCCGGGCCCCCACGGGCACCGGCTCGCCTAGGCGGCGAAGGACGGCGAGAGGCACGCGGTTGCTCTCGCGCATCCGAATGAGCTTCGTCCAGGCTCCGTTGCGCCAGTTCGGGCCTTGGTTTCGCCGCTCGGAGACAAGGACGCCGAACAGCTCGTGGCGTCGCCGCCAGGCCACCTCCCCGAGCCCTGGCGCGTCGACGAGAAGGTCCCACGGATCACCCTCGCTGGAGTGCCAGACCTCGAGCATGCCGACCTCCGTCCGATCGCGCTCGGTCACCTCGAGCCGCCGCGCGATCGCGATGCGGTCGCCAGGCCTGAGGCTCTTGGCCTCCCGAAGGGCGGGCTCGCCGCCGGGGCCCTCGACGAAGACCGAGTGATGACCGGTGACCCTGATGGAGCGTCCGTAGCGCGTCGTGATCTCGAAGCACCGCTCCGACGTGGGATGGGCTATGAGGGACGTCGCGGGCGCGAAAGCGAGGCGTCCGCCTGCCGAGAACGCCGGGACCGTGACGCCCTCGAGTTGGTACTCCATTGCCGGCGAGAAGCCGGCATCGAGGAGGGCAAGGCTTCTGGGGGCCGACTTCGGAACGTACCCCGCTGCAACGGCGTAGGGCGCGAGCCTGCTCGCCAGCTCGGCGACAGTCTCGCGCCGCAGCTCCCGGCCGTCGTCGAACAGGACCTGCTCGTCGCCGAGGATCGAGTTGAAGATCCTCACGATGCAGGCGTTCACGCCCTGCTGGCGGTGGTAGGCCATCGTCAGAGCCTCGGCGTAGCGCTTGGCCTCGTCGTACACGCCGCGAGGCCCGATCGGGTTCACGTTGCCCCAGTAGGTCTCCGGCTGGGGGTGGACGAGCGGGTCGCCGTAGACCTCGCTCGTCGAGGCAAGGAGGAAGCGCGCGCGCTTGAACTTCGCGAGCCCGAGCGCGTTATGCGTCCCGTACGAGCCTACCTTGAGCGTGTGGAGGGGCAGCCGCATGTAGTCGATCGGGCTCGCGGGGCTCGCCAGGTGAAAGACGAAGTCGACCGGCTCGCCGAGCTCGATGTGCCTCGTGACGTCCTGGTTCATGAAGTGGAACTGATCGCTCTCGACGTGCTCGACATTCTGGAGCGACCCGGTGTCGAGGTTGTCGATGCAGATGACCCGGTGCCCCCTGGCCAGCAGGTAGTCGCAGAGGTGCGAGCCCAGAAAGCCCGCACCGCCGGTGACGACGGCGGTGCTCACCGGTGCGCCGTCCAGGGAGTACGGCGATGATCCTGGCGAGCGAAATGCAAGCCGGGCAAGCACGCAGGGAGCGCCCGTATTCGATGAATACGGGCGCGACCGAGGACACAGCACGGCGCCGCTTTGCAGCCCCCAGGGCGCGCCGTATTCGCTGGACGGTGCATTACGGCCCGATTCTAGCTTCGGGCTCCGCTGCGACTCGATCCACCCACGCGACGGCCTCACCGCCGCGGCGGAGCTCGTGGAGCCCGACGACGAGAGGGACGCGCTGGAGCGGGCGGGCCATCGAAAGGAGCTGAGAGCGGTATGCGCGCAAGGCCCTCTGCTTCGCGACGAAGCCGTGGACTCCTGGGTGGATCCGGCACCATGTCGCGCGGGCGCGGCCGAGGACGGCTGGAGTCTCCATGACCTCCGGGCGCGCGAGGTCGTCCCTGTGCCACGTCGCATACGGCTGCTCGACATAGAGCCCGATCCCGGCCCGACCGCGGGCACGGTCGAGAACGAGCCGCGTCAGCCAGTCGTGATCGGGGTTTACGAGGGGGAAGCCCGGGACGAGCGCGACGTCCGCGACGCCAAGGAGCGGCTCCACGGCTTCCCAGACGACGTCGTAGTCGTCTCGGCGCCCGTACTGCGCGTCGGCGAAGTCGAGCCAGACGGGCGCCGCGCCGATGAGGCGGCACGCGCGGCGATCCTCCTCGCGACGGGCACGCGCGGCCTCGCCCTCCGTGCGGAAGCCCGCGCGGCGATCCCACTCGCCTGCCGGCGCCGGCGAGCGGGGGTCGCCCGCGAAGACTGTCACGACGCTGACCTGCACCGTCGCCCGCGCCAGCCCGGCGATCGTCGCTCCGAGGGAGAAGGCCGCGTCGTCGAGATGCGGCGAGAGGACGAGGAGCCGGGTCCCGGCGGGAAGAAGCTCCGCCGCTCTCATCCCCGCCGTGACCTCCCCGGGCCGAGCCACCAGCCGAGGGCGCCCGAGAGAAGGCCGGCGACGTAAGCGGCGTCACCGAGGGCGCGGCGCCGGCTGCGAACGAGACGCCGGGGGAAGGCCCTCACGAGGCGCCCCGCCTCCTTCGCCATGCGGCCGAGGGTGTAGCGGTCGGCCAGGCTCGCGTGCTTGGCGTAGAAGGCGCCCTGACCGCGCCCGTAGTGCCACCTCAGGCGGAGAATCGCGTCCGGCGACCGCCACGCGCGGTGGACGAGCTCCGCCTCGGGGACGTAGACGATCCGGTAGCCGGCTTCGAGGAGGCGGAAGCCCAGGTCGCTGTCCTCGCCGCCGCCGAAGTGGGTTCCCGGGCCGAGCCGCTCGTCGAACCCGCCGACGTCCTCGAGCGCAGAGCGATACAGGGCGGCGCTGATGACGAGAAGCGGGTCCCTCCCCGGCCTCCCCTGGAGCACCCACGGAGTCGCCGTGAGCCGGTCGGTCAGAACGATGCTCCCGGCAGCCTCCGGCTCCCCGGGGAGGACCTTGCCCGTCATGACGGACCGCGGCCCGGCGTCGACGAGCGCGGAGACGAGCCGCTCGAGCCAGCCCGGCGCAACGAGCACGTCGTCGTCTGTGAGCACGAGGATCTCGTAGCGCGCAGCCTCGACGCCCACGTTACGGGCAGCGCTCACCCCGACCGTGGTCGAATGGATGTACCGAACGTCGCACGCTCGGCCGTGGCCGAGCTCGGTGAGCGTCGGGTGGGCCTCCGGGCTCTGGTCGACGACGATGAGCTCCCTCGGAACCGCAGCTCCCGTGAGGATCGACCTGACGGTGGCGAGGACGAGATCGGGTCGGCTCCTGGTCGGGACGATGACCGAGCTCGGCTGAAGCTCCGTCATGGAGGGCTCGGGGGACTCGTTCCTCCTCTCGCGCGAGCCCGCTCGAGCGTGCCTCGGAGGAGCCCGGAGCCGACCGCGAAGAGCCCTGTCGCCCAGAGGACGAGAGCGGCAGGCAGCGCCACGAGCAGGAAGCGCGGGTGAATCTGCGTGCCGGCGTAGAAGCTGTAGAAGAGCGCGTTCACGAAGATCACGAGGCCGAGGAGCGCGGCCGCCCAGCGCCGGCGAAGGACGACGGCGCCGACCACGACGAGCGGAACGAGGGCGAGAACGGCGCGGGAGGAGAAGAAGAGCGAATCGGTCCAGTTCGGAACGACGTAGTCCCACGCGAACGGATGGGACGGAACCACGTGCCCTTCGTGGGCGAGAGCCGCGTAGCCCCGAGACCACCAGGCGGCCACGATCGGTACGAACGCGAGCGCCCCGCCCAGGAACGGCAGCGTCCGGCGCGGGCCGACCCGCCGAGCGAGGAGGACGAATGCGAGCGCGACGACGAGCAC
>JBGPNP010000285.1:0-3993 GCA_041487575.1 Gaiellaceae bacterium
AGCGCGACCGCGCCGTTCAGAGCGAGCCCCTCGGCGAGGGCGACCGGCCCGCGGTCGAGCTCGGCGACGAAGAACGCGAGGCCGCCCGCGGCGCCCGCCGAGTAGGCGAGGGCCGCGACGCCGTAGCTGTCCCTGGCGGCGAGCGCGCTCGCCGCCAGGCCCGCGTAGAGCTGCGCGACGGCCGCCGGGACCATCCACACGAGCGAGTCGGCGGCCGCGTCGCGCGCCACAGGGCTGGCCGTCAGGACGCCCGCCGCCCAGTGCGGGGCGGCGAGGGCGACGACGAGCACCGGCAGGACGAGAGCTCCGATCGCGAGCCCGTCGGCGGCGAGCTCCGCGCCGAGCCGCCCCTCCTGCTGCGCCCGCGCAAGCCGGGGCAGGACGACGACGCGCAGAGCCTGGGCCGCGAGGACGAGCACGAGGTAGACGGAGTACCCGGCGAAGAGACCGTCGGTCTCGGCGGTACGTCCGAACTCCCGCGCGAGCACCGCGCCGCCGACCGCGGCAGCGACGCTCACGACCGCCGTCCCGAGCGCCGTCACGGCGCCGCGCCCCAGCGCAGTCCGGCTGGCCGAGCGGATACCCTGCATTGCCGATGAAGTCAACCAGAGACCATTCGCTCTGGACGGACGAGTCCCTGGAGGCGCTCCGGCTGGACTACAGCGAGCCCTACGCGGGGCGGACCGTCCTCGTCACCGGCGCCGACGGCTTCGTGGGCTCGCACCTAACCGAGGCGCTCGTTCACCTCGGCGCTCGCGTCCACGCCTTCGTGCGCGCAACCTCGAGCGGGGCGCTGAACAACATCGGCCACCTGCGCCGGCAGCTGACGGTGCACTTCGCGGACCTCACCGACCGCACCTCGATCGACTACCTCGTCAAGAAGCTCGCGCAGGCACCCGACCGGCCCTACGTCTTTCACCTCGGAGCGCAGGCGCACGTCGGCGAGTCGTGGCACCGCCCCTACGAGACGCTCCAGGCGAACGTCGTCGGCACGCTCAACCTCCTGCAGTCAATCGTCGACCACGGCCTCGAGCTCGAGAAGTTCGATACGGCGGGCACCTCCGAGGAGTACGGGAACGTCCGCGAGACCGTCGCGCACCACCACGACTACGACTCCGACGGCGGCGTCGTCTTCCACGAGCGCTCGCCGATCAACCCGAAGTCGATCTACGCGACCTCGAAGGTCGCCGCCGACTTCCTGACCATGAACTACCACGACGCCTTCGGCATCCCGGCCGTCGTGACGCGGATGTTCAACAACTACGGGCCACGCCAGAACCCGCGCTACGTCACCGGGACGATCGTCACGCAGGCGCTCGAGCGCGAGGTCGTCGAGCTCGGGAACCTCGAGCCGCTGCGCGACTTCTGCTTCTGCTCGGACGGCGCTCGAGGCCATCTCATGGTCGCGGCCCGCGGCATCTCCGGCGACACGTACGTCTACGGTCAGGGAAAGAACGTGTCGATGGCCGACTGGGCCAGCCTCATTCTCCGGATCGGCGAGGAGGAGGGCTACTGGCCCGCCCGGGAGGTCGCCTCGGTGCCAAGCCGCTTCCGCCCGGGCGCGAGCGACGTCCTCGCCCTACGCGTGGGCTACGAGAAGCTCCACCGCGAGACCGGCTGGGAGCCGCTCGTCTCGTGGGAGGAAGGGATCTCGAAGACGATCGCCTGGTATGCGGCGAACCGGGCGAGCTGGATCGCCCGCGTCGATTGGCTCGGCGAGCCCGTTACGCGTGTGTCTCCGCGAGAGCGGGCCCCTTCGCTTCGCTCGCAGGGGACCGCGAGCGGCGAATCAACGTGAGCGCCGCGGCGGAATTGCCACAGCTTCGGTACCCAATCGGCACAGTCCGTCACCCACGCACGCGGCGTTTTCCGCTATTTCTCGAAGATCTGGGTGGGTCAGTGGGTCCCCTCCCAGGGTGGGGGTTACACGAGTGAACGTTCTCGTCACGGGCGGCGGCGGCTTCCTCGGCTCCCACCTCGTCGAGCGGCTCCGGGCCTCGGGCCTCGATCCCTTCGTCGCGCGCCGGCGCGACTACGATCTCACGGTCGCGGAGGACGCCGCGCGGCTCTTCGCCGACGCGCAGCCGGATCTCGTCTACCACCTCGCGGCCGAGGTGGGCGGCATCGGCGCGAACCGCGCCAATCCCGGCCGCTACTGGTATGCGAATCTGGTCATGGGCGCGCACGTCATCGAGGAGTGCCGGCGCCGCGAGGTCGGCAAGCTCGTCCTCCTCGGGTCGATCTGCGCCTACCCGAAGTTCGCGCCCGTCCCCTTCCGCGAGGACGACCTCTGGGACGGCTACCCGGAGGAGACGAACGCCCCCTACGGCGTCGCGAAGAAGGCGCTCCTCGTCGGCGCGCAGGCCTACCGCGAGCAATACGGGCTGCACGCGATCTACCTCCTGCCGGTGAACCTCTACGGGCCGCGCGACAACTTCGACCTGGAGAGCTCGCACGTGATCCCAGCGCTCGTTCGCAAGATGGTCGAGGCGCGGGACGGCGGCTCCGACGAGGTCGTCCTCTGGGGAGACGGCTCGCCGACGCGCGAGTTCCTCTACGTCGAGGACTGCGCGGAGGGCGTCCAGCTTGCGGCCGAGCGCTACGACGGTCCGGAGCCGGTCAACTTGGGTACGGGAGAGGAGATCTCGATACGAAGGCTGGCCGAGCTGATAGCGGATCTCACCGGCTATGGCGGCGAGATCCGCTGGGACACGTCCAGGCCGAACGGCCAGCCGCGCCGCCGTCTCGACACGTCGCGGGCCGAGCGCTTCTTCGGCTTTCGGGCGCGGACAACCCTGCGCGAGGGGCTCGAGAGGACGATCGCTTGGTACCTCGAGCGGTCCCCGGCGACCGCACCGTAGTGATCCAGCGGTGAAGGCCGTCTTCGTCTACGCCGGCCGGCGCCTCCGGATCCTCAGCGACATCGAAGCCGGCAGGGCGCCGGACACCGGCCTCCTCGGCCAGAACCACCTGGCTGCGCTCGGGATCGACGCGTCGATCCACGAACCTCGGCTTCGGCTCCCCGGCAAGGGCGGGCCACTCCACCGCGCGGCCTGGAACCTCCGCGAGGTCGGCCTCCCGTGGGAGGTGGGCGACGCTGACGCCGTCTGCACGCCGCTCGTGAACGTCTTCCCGCTCGCCGCCCGACTGCGGCGCAGGCTCCACGTCCTCCTCTTCAACATGAGCCTCTGCACGACGTACGAGCGGAGTGAGGGGCTGCGGCGCCGGCTCCTCGCCGCCTCGGTGCGCTCGGCGTCCGCGGTTGTCTGCTTCGCCGAGGCGCAGCGGGAGCGTCTCGTCGCGCAGACCGGCATCGCGCCCGAGCGTGTCCACACCGTCCTCCTCGGCGTCGACGAGCGCTTCTACACGCCCTCGCCTCCCCCGGGCGACGGCTACGTCCTCGCCGTCGGCCGGGACCTGGGCCGCGATTACGCGACGTTCCTCCGCGCCGTCGAGGGCCTCGGCCTGCCAGCCGTGATCGTGGCGAGCGCGCGGAACCTCGCCGGCCTCGACGTGCCCACGTCCGTGGAGGTTCGCCTCGACGTCTCGTACGAGGAGCTGCGGTCGCTCTATGCCGGGGCGGCCTGCGTCGTCATCCCGACCCGGCGCGAGGAGTACCGCTACGGGGCGGACTGCTCGGGGCAGACCGTCCTAGTCGACGCGATGGCGATGGGACGCCCGATCGTCCTCACGGAGCGGGCGACGCTCAGGGAGTACGTGGACGACGGGCGCTCCGCTCTCACCGTGCCGCCCGAGGACCCGGGCGCGCTCCGCGCCGCGCTCGAGCGGCTGCTCGGAGACCGCGGGCTGGCCGAGTCGCTCGGCGCCGCCGCCCGGCAGGACGTCGAGCTGCGGCAGACGACGCGGCTCTTCGCGGAGCGGCTCGCGGCGATCCTCCTGCGGACGGTGCACTAAGTGGTCGCCACCGCAAATACGGCCCCGCCTGGCCGGCTGCAAACCCGCGCATCCCCGCGTCCTCAGTCGGCCCCATAC
>JBGPNP010000286.1:0-3957 GCA_041487575.1 Gaiellaceae bacterium
AGCGTCCTGCGGTACTGCGGGACCGCCGAGTTCGTCGAGACGGCCATGCCTTCGCGCACGCGCGTCGCGCAGGCCGGCAGCGGGCGCGGCGAGCCCTCGACGCCGACGACGCACATGCGGCAGCCGCCGTACGGGTCGAGCTTGTCGTCGTGGCAGAGCGTCGGGATGAAGACGCCGTGACGCGCCGCCGCGTGGACGAGGAGCTCGCCTTCCGGGGCGCTGGCCTTCTGGCCGTCCAAGGTGAAGGTGATGAGCGGCGCCATGGGCTCCGCTCATCGTAACCCGCGTGGGCCTTGTGGCACGGCCCTGGATTTGGAACCTTTACACCAATTTGGTATTCTTCTACCATGGCGCTCAATATCAAGGACGCGGAGACGGAACGGCTCGCCGTCGAGGTCGCAGCGCTCGCCGGCGAGACGAAAACCCGAGCAGTGAAGATCGCTCTCCGAGAGCGGAAAGATCGGCTCGCTCGCCGCGTCGCCCGACGTGACCGGCGCGAGGAGCTCCGCCGCTTCCTCGAGGGGGAAGCGTGGCCCCAGGTGCCCCCTGAGGTGCTGGGCAAGCCCCTCACTCGAGCCGAGCGCGAGGAGATCCTCGGCTACAGCAGGGACGGCGTGTGATCGTCGACAGCTCGGCAATCATCGCCGTCTTGCTCCGGCAGCAGGGGTGGGAGGCCGTGCTCGAGCGGCTCGCGCAGGATCCCGTAGCAGCGATCGGGGCGCCCACCCTTGCCGAGACGGGCCTCGTGCTCGCGGCCAAGCTCGACGTGGTCGGGCGAACGATCCTGGCGCGCTTCCTCCACGAGAGCGGACTCGTCGTCGTGCCGTTCGGCGAGGAGCACTGGAGCGTCGCCGTGGAGGCCTTCATACGGTTCGGCAAGGGTCGCCATCCAGCGGCTCTCAACTTCGGCGACTGCCTCACCTACGCGACGGCTCGGCTCGCTGACGAGCCGCTGCTCTGCCTCGGCGATGATTTCGCGAAGACCGATCTCGTGCTGGCTGCCTAGCGGCTTGCCGGCGCCGGCTCACCGAGTGCCGCGAAGAGCTCCGGCCAGTAGCGGAAGGCGTTCCGGACAGGGAAGGGCGCGCCCTGGCCGAGGCCGCAGATCGACGTAGCGACCATCGCGTCGAGCCACTCCTCGACCTGATCCCGCGGCATCGCGACGCGGCCGTGCTCCAACTCGTGGAGGAGGTGCTCCAGGCCGCGGTTGCCGATCCGGCAGGGCGTGCACTTCTGGCAGGACTCTTCGGCGAAGAAGCGCATCGTCTCGCGCAGGAGCCGTAGCGGCGAGTACGACGCCGGGAAGACCTGGACGCCGGCCGAGCCGACGCCGGCGCCCCAGTCGCGGAGCCCGTCCCGCGTCAGCGCGACGTCGAACGCCGCCGGCGGGAGAATCCCGGAGGCGGCGCCCCCCGGCACGATCGCGCCGATCTCCTCGGTCGCGCCGCCCGCGTAGCCGTCGATCAGCTCGCGGAGCGTCGAGCCGTTCGGCGCCTCGTAGCAGCCGGGGCTCGCGACGGCTCCGGAAATCGACCAGAGGCGCACGCCCTTGCCGCCGTTCCTGCCGAGGGCCGCGTACCACGCGCCGCCGTTCCGGAGGATCCTCGGCACGTGCGCGAGCGTCTCGACGTTGTTGATCAGGGTCGGGCGTCCCAGGTAGCCGACCTCGCTCGGGAAGGGTGGCTTGAGCCGCGGCATGCCCCGGCGACCCTCCATCGACTCGAGCATCGCCGTCTCCTCGCCGCAGATGTAGGCGCCGGCTCCGACGACGAGCTCGATCGAGAGGCCGTCGAGGGCCCCGGCGCGGCGGAGCTCGTCGATCGCCTTCGTGAGCCGCGCACGCGCAGTCGCGTACTCCTCGCGCAGGTAGACGAAGCCCTCGGTCGCCTCGGCGAAGCGCATCGCGATCAGCATCCCCTCGAGGACGAGGTGCGGCCGGCGCTCCATGAGGTAGCGGTCCTTGACCGTCCCCGGCTCGCCCTCGTCGGCGTTGACGACGACGTAGCGCGGCCCGGGCTCGCGCCCGACCGCCTCCCACTTGACGCCCGTGGGGAACCCGGCGCCGCCGTAGCCGGCGAGGCCGGAGGCCTTCAACTCCTCGACGATCTTCTCGTTCGAGGGCAGGTTTCGAAGGCCGGCGAGGCCGCCGCGGCGCTCGTAGTCGGCGAGCGTGCCGTCCGCGGTCGCGAGGCCGGTCGAAGGACCGTCGTTCGTCGAGTGCGTGATGGGTGGCGTGGGCCGGCCCGCCATCGCGTCCTCGAGCACGGAGCGGGAGAGACCCGGGAGCACCAGGTCCCCGCGGGTGCCGGCTGGCGCGAGGTCGCAGTGGCCGAGACACTCGACCTCGACGACGGGGAGTCCCGCGGGCGTGAGCTCCTGCGCCACCGCGGCGAGCTCGCGCGCGCCGAGGCAGTCGCAGATGGGCCCGACGCAGATTCGAATCGCGTCGAGCGGCACGCGGAGGAACGAGTAGAAGGAGACGACCTCGTCCACCTCGCCGCGGCGGATGTTCATGTGGTCGGCGATCGCGTCCGAGATCTCGGCTGTGATCGGACCGACCTCGCGGCGCACGCGGCCGAGGTTGTCGAGGAGCTTCGTCCGCTCCGTGGGCAGCTCGGCGATGAGAGAGGTCAGCTTGAGGGCGTCCACGGGCGCGATGCTACACCGCGTCACCCCGCCGGTACGCTAGCCGGATGGGTTCCGTCCCCCCGCAGGCCGCCGGTCGCGTGGACGTCCTCCGTCTCCCGGGCGGACGCTCGCAGCCGGACGAGCTCGCCGTCGAGGAGCCGCTCGAGATCCGGATCGGCGGAGAGCCGATCGCCGTCACGATGCGGACGCCCGGGCACGACGAGGAGCTCGCGCTCGGGTTTCTCTACTCGGAGGGCTTCCATCCGCGCTCGGCGGCTCTTCCGGCCGACCTGGCCGCCAACACGATCGAGGTCGAGCTCGACGAGCCGCTCGACCCCGAGCGCGTCCGGCGGAACTTCTACACCTCCTCCTCCTGCGGCGTCTGCGGGAAGGGCGCGATCGAGGCGGTCTCGGTCGAGTCGCCGCCTGTCACGAGTAGGCTCGGCGTCCCGCTCTCCCTCGTCGCCTCGCTCCCCGAACGCCTGCTCGCGGACCAGGCGGCCTTCGCCGCCACGGGCGGGCTCCACGCGACCGGGCTCTTCGACGGGGCCGGGGAGCTCCTCTGCCTGCGGGAGGACGTCGGCCGCCACAACGCGATGGACAAGGTGATCGGCTGGGCCTTTCTCCAGGGCCGGCTCCCGCTCGCTGAGACGGTCCTCTGCGTGAGCGGCCGGCTCTCCTTCGAGCTCGTGCAGAAGGCCGCCGTCGCCGGGTGCCCGATCGTGGTCGCGGTCGGCGCCCCTTCGACGCTCGCCGTCGAGCTCGCCCGCAACCGCGGCGTCACGCTCTGCGGCTTCGTCCGCGACGCTCGCGCGAACGTCTACTCGGAGCCGTGGCGGATCGTCGCGTAGCCGGCGTCCTCCTCGTCGGCGGAGCGAGCACCCGCTTCGGCTCTCCGAAGGCGCTCGCCGCCTTCGAGGGAGAGACGCTGGCCGAGCGAGCCCACCGCATCCTCGGCGAGGCCTTCGACCACGTGATCGTCGTGGGGAAGGCGGCTGACGGCCTGTCTCTGCCCTTCCCGGTGCTCGACGACGGAAGCGAGCTGCGGGCGCCCATTGTCGGAGTCGCGGCGGGGCTCCGCCTCGCGAGCGCGGAGCTCTGCGTCGTCCTCCCGACGGACATGCCCTGGGTGACGCCGGAGCTCCTCCGCGGGCTGGCCGCCGCCGCTCGAGGCGCCGATGCGGCTGTGCCGCAGACCGGAGCGCTTCCCGGCGCCTACCGCCGGAACGCCCTGCCAGTGCTCGAGCGGCAGATCGCCGCGGGTGAGCTAGCGCTCCACCGTGCGCTGCGCGAGCTCGAGGTCCGCGTCATCGAGGCTGAGGCCGGCCT
>JBGPNP010000287.1:0-3954 GCA_041487575.1 Gaiellaceae bacterium
AAGAGGACGTCGCCCGAGAAGAGGCAGCCGTCCGCCGCATAGGCGAGGTGGGCCGGGGAGTGACCGGGAACGCTCGTCGTCTCGAAGGAGATCCCGGCGAGGTCGAGGGTCTCGTCTCCGGCGAGGAGGACCTCCGGCGTGTACGCGCGGAGGATCGTGCCGGGCGGGGTGTAGTCGCCGATCCGCTCGAGGAGCGCCCGCTCGCCCTCGGCCATGTGGACGGGCGCGCCGGTTCCCTCTGCGAGGTCGGCGACGGCGCCCAGATGGTCCCAGTGCCCGTGCGTGATGAGAACGGCGACGCAGCGCGCCGCCATGCCGGCGAGCTCGAGCCGGATCTGGGACGCGTCGGCGCCCGGGTCGACGACGACCGCCTCGGGGGCCTCGGGCCGGCGAACGACGTAGCAGTTCGTCCCGATCGGGCCGAGAGCGAGCTGGCGGACGTCGAGGCTCACGGCGCCTGAGTCTATCGGCGCGGGGTTAGACTTCCTGCCACGATGCAGCTCTGGCGACTCCAGGAGATCGGGACGCCCGGTGGCACGATCTCCCCGGTCGTGCTCGGGAGCGAGGACGAGGCGCGCGCCGTCCTCATCGGCCTCGAGCCGGGTCAGGAGCTCGGCGACCACCAGGTGAAGGAGCACGCCTGGCTGGTCGTGGTCGAGGGGTCCGTTCGCATCCGCGCCGGCGAAGACGTGGCCGACGCGTCCGCCGGGACGCTCGCGCGCTTCGAGCCCGACGAGCGCCACTCGGTCGCGAGCGACGGCGGAGCGAAGATTCTCCTTCTGCTCGCCCCCTGGCCCGGCCTGGGCCACTATCGGGGCGAGACGAAGGTCCCGGCCGCCTGAGCTCGGTCAGCGCTTGGTCGGCCCGCCGCCGCGCTTTGCCTGCCGCCGCTGGTAGGCGCGGTACATGAAGACGTCGACGACGTAGCTGAAGGGGATGAAGAAGGCAAGCAGGAGCGCGGCCTGCGAGATCTTCTGCTGTGTACTCAGGCTCTTCCCGAGCAGGAAGACCATGACGAGGGCGAGCGGCAGGAAGATAGCTGTCCGCTTGAGGACCCGCTGCATGGACGGCTTCGGGACCTCCCGCGTCCGGCCGCGGCGGGCCGGCTTGTCCCGTTTGTCGCCGCGCTTGTCGCCGTTGCGCTTCTCCCGCTCGGCGGGGCGCTCGACGATCTCCTCGCCCTCGTCCGTCTCGACGACGTACTCGTACTCGTGGCGCTGGAGCTTCTCGCGGCGGCGGCGATGCTTGCGGCTCGGCATGAGGCGATTATGCCCCCACGGCGCGCTCCGGGTGCGACACGCGGCCGACGCCGCAGATCGGGCGGCGTCACCGCCGCCAGGCGACCTCGCCGTCCTTGACGACGAGCCCGACGTGGTCGCCGCCGAGGTGGTAGGCGAGATACCGCCAGTCCGGGGCCTCGAGGAGGACGACGTCCGCGGCGAACCCGGGCTCGAGGCGCCCGATCCGGTCGGCCCGCCCGAGCACGTGCGCGGCGTTCACCGTGCAGGCGGCGAGCGCCTCGGCCGGCGACATCTGAAGCTGCGTGCAGGCGAGGCTGCAAACGACGGCGAGGCTCTCACAGAAGGCGCTCCCCGGGTTGAAGTCGGTCGCGAGTGCGACGGCCGCGCCGGAGTCGACGAGGCTGCGCGCGGGCGGCATCGGCCGCCCGAGGAAGAGGGCGGCGACCGGGAGGAGCACGGCGGCGACGTCGCTCGCGGCGAGCGCGCGGACGCCGGCCGGGCCGGTCGCTTCGAGGTGGTCGACGCTGCGAGCGCCGAGCTCGATCGCGAGCGGGATCCCGCCCGCCTCCGTGAACTGGTCGGCGTGGAGGCGAAGGGAAAGGCCCGCCCGGGCGCACGCCTCGAGGTACCGGCGCGCCTGCGCGGCGTCGAAGGCCCCGCGCTCGAGAAAGACGTCCGCCGCCTCGGCGAGCTGCGCTGCGCCGGCAAGGACTTCCGCGAGCGCGAAGTCGAGGTAGGCGTCGGCGTCCGGGAATTCCGGCGGGACCGCATGCGCCCCGAGCCAGGTCGGCACCCCGCCGGCCTCGGCGATCGCCTCGAGCGAGGCGAGTTCGGTCTCGCGGTCGAGCCCGTAGCCCGACTTCGCCTCGAACGTCGTCGTCCCGTGAGCGAGCATCCAGCCCCGGTGGCGCGCGACCGCTTCACGCAGGCCCCGCTCGCCTGCCGCACGCGTCGCCCGGACCGTCGAGAGGATCCCCCCGCCCGCCGCGTGCAGCTCCTCGTAGCCGGCGCCTCCTGAGCGCAGGTCGAACTCGTCGGCGCGATCGCCCGCGAAGCACGCGTGCGTGTGGCAGTCCACGAGCCCGGGGACAGCGCAGCATCCCCGCCCGTCGACCTCGACCACGTCGGCTTCGTCGAGACGCCCCAGCTCGCTCATCCGCCCGACGCCGGCGATGCGGTCGCCGCGGCAGAGGACGTAGCCGTGCTCGATCAGCCGGACCTCTCGCAGCGCTGCGCCGCGGAGGGGCGCTCCAGGCGCAGCCGGCGTGACGACCTGGGCGAGGTCGTGGATGAGGAGCGCGCTCAAGCCAACCCGAACGTTACTCGCGGTCCGAGGAGGCCACACCTGCGGCCGTGCCTCGAGTTTGACCGTGGTGTGCGCGCACAAGGCCGCATCCACGCACGCGCCCGGAGTCCGACTTCCGCCCGGAAAGGCGCAGCGACGCTCGGAATCGCTGACGTGAAGCAGGGTGAAGTCGCCGGACCCGAGGACGCGCCTGCGGGACGCCCCTGCGGCCACACCCCCGAGTCGGCGGATCCCGCGGTCCGAGAGCTACTCGAGCCGACCAGGCAGCTCGAGCCCGTGCTCGCTCGCGGCTTCGAGCGCCTCCTCGTACCCCGCATCGGCGTGGCGGATGACGCCTAGGCCGGAATCCGTCGTCAGCACTCGCTCGAGCCGCTCCGCGGCCGCATCGGTCCCGTCCGCGACGACGACCATGCCGGCGTGGATCGAGTTCCCGATCCCGACGCCGCCGCCGTGGTGCACGCTCACCCACGTCGCGCCCGCCGCGACGTTGACGAGGGCGTTGAGGATCGGCCAGTCGGCGATCGCATCGGAGCCGTCGCGCATCGCCTCGGTCTCGCGGTACGGCGAGGCGACCGAGCCGGAGTCGAGGTGGTCGCGGCCGATGACCACCGGGGCGCGCACGCGTCCGCTCCGGACGAGCTCGTTGATCGCGAGCCCCGCCTTGGCCCGGTCACCGTAGCCGAGCCAGCAGATCCGGGCGGGCAGCCCCTGGAAGGCGACCCGCTCCGGCGCGAGCTCGAGCCACCGCTGGAGGAGGACGTCCTCGGGGAAGAGGTCGCGCAGCGTCCCGTCGATCGCCGCGATGTCCTCCGGGTCCCCCGAGAGCGCCGCCCAGCGGAACGGGCCTATGCCCTTGCAGAAGAGCGGCCGGACATAGGCCGGGACGAAGCCCGGGTATGTGAACGCGTCGACGACTCCTGCCTGCTCCGCCTCCCCTCTCAGGTTGTTGCCATAATCGAAAACATAGCTCCCGGCCCGGACGTACTCGAGCAGGCCTCGCACGTGGCGGGCGATCGAGTCCGCGGCCCGCTGCAGGTACTCCGCGGGGTCGTGCGAGCGGAGCTCGGCGGCCTCCTCGACCGAGAGGCCGGAGGGGACGTAGCCGTTCAGGGGGTCGTGGGCGGCAGTCTGGTCGGTGACGAGATCGAAGCGCTCGCCGCGCCGTGCGAGCTCCGGCACGACGTCGGCCGCGTTCCCGAGCAAGCCGACCGAGAGCGGACGGCGCTCGCGCTCGGCCGCGCGCACCCGGGCGAGCGCGTCGTCGAGCGAGTCCGTCGACTCGTCGAGGTAGCGGGTCTCGATGCGCCGCCGGATTCGCTCGGGGTCGACCTCGACGCAGAGGATCGCCCCGCCCGCCATCGTCGCGGCGAGCGGCTGGGCTCCGCCCATCCCACCGAGCCCGGCGGT
>JBGPNP010000288.1:0-3950 GCA_041487575.1 Gaiellaceae bacterium
AGGATGAACTCGCCGTCCGGCGTGAAGGCCTCGGGCCCGTTGATGAGCTTGACCACCTCGGCCTCGGCGAGCTCCGGCACGCGGACGATCGCGTTCTCGAGCAGCGGCTCGAAGCGAGGCCAGTCCTCCTCGAGGAGGCGCGAGTTGAAGTCGGCGGGGATGCCGTCGAGTCCCCACGGCGCAGGGTTTCGCTCGTAGCCGCCCATGACGAGCCCGCCCGACTCGGGGCGGAAGTAGACGAGGAGCGACGGGTCGCGCATCGTCGGCATGTCGAGCGGAAGCCCGCTCGGCTTCGTGATCAGGTACTCGTGCGCCGTCGGCACGATCGGGACGTTGACCCCGGCGAGCCGCCCGATTTCCCCGGCGAACATCCCGCCCGCGTCGACGACGACCTCGGCCTCGATCTCGCCCTTGTCCGTGACGACGCCGGTGACCCGGCCGTTTCGGACGGGGATCGCCGTCACGCGCGTGTGCGTCGCGATCTCGGCGCCGCGGCGGCGGGCTCCCTCTGCGAGCGCGAAGGTGAGCTGGCTCGGGTCGATGTAGCCGTCAGTCGGGAGGAAGGCGGCGCCGAGCACGCCCTCCGTGGACATCGGCGGGAAGAGGCGCTGCGCCTCCTCTGCGGAGATCAGGTCGAGCGGGAGCCCGAACGTCTTCGCCCAGCCCGCCTGACGGGCGACCTCCTCCATCCGCTCCTCCGAGGAGGCGAGCCGGAGCGACCCGACCTCGCGCCAGCCGGTCTCGAGGCCGACCTCCGCCTCGAGCGTCCGGTAGAGCTCGACCGAGCGCATCATCATCCGGGTCAGGCTGAGCGTGCCGCGAAGCTGACCGACGAGCCCGGCCGAGTGGAAGGTCGAGCCGCTCGTCAGGTCGGCGCGCTCGACGAGGACGACGTCCGACCAGCCGAGCCGGGCGAGCCAGTAGAGGATCGAGCAGCCGCCGACTCCCCCGCCGACGACGACGGCTCGCGCCCTACTGCGCATGGAGTGAAGAGATGGTCACGGGCGGGAGCGAGAGATATACCAGCGCGCCGCCGATGAAGAGAGGGCGGGTGGAACCGTGCGGCCGCCGCCCGCTGCTACCGTTGCCCCGTGCGGCTCGTCGCCGACCCAGAGGCCGTGGAGTTCGTCCGCGCGCAGGGCGGGAGGTTGTTCCTGACGATGTCGAGAGGCTGCTGCGCGGGCGGCGTGCGCTGGCTCGAGACGTCGACGACGCGGAAGGGGAGGCGTCGCTTCGAGCGCGTCCCCGTGGAGGGGGAGCTCGAGGTCTACGCGCCCGCAGGCATGCGGCTGCCGGACGACCTCGAGCTGAGGCTGCGCCGCTTTCCGCGCCGCGTCGAGGCCTACTGGGACGGCTGCGCCTGGGTCCTCTGAAACAGCTCGAGCGCCTCGGCAAACGCCGGGTCGGCGGCGGTGCGCTCGAGCCGGGCGAAGTGCTCGTCTGCGTAGGCGACGAAGTCGAAGTCGAGATCGGAGATGCCCTGCTGGACGACGCCCCACATTGCCTCCCGGAAGTCCGACATGAAGCGCATGAGGGCCAGCGAAGCGACATCCGCCGATCTCGCTTCGCCGAAGTAGGCCGCGAGCAAGATCCGGTCCTGCTCGCCAGTGAGCTCGTGGTTGATCGAGAAGTTCGCGAGGTCGAAGAAGACGTCGCCCATGCCCGCGTACTCCCAGTCGACGATCCTGACCGCCGCCCCGTCGTCGATGAAGTTCGCGTTCAGGAGGTCGCAGTGGCAGGGCCGGAGCGGCTGCGGGCCGCGTCCCCGCTCGATCTCGCCGGCCCATTCCTTCGCCCGCGCGTATGCGTCGGGGATGCGGACGCCGTGCTCGGCCGCCGTCTCACGGTAGGCCTCGACGATCCGGAAGGAGTCGAAGCGGCCGGGGATCGGCGACCCCTCGTGGAAGCGCCGCAGCGCGGCCGCGGCCCGGCGGATCGTTTCCGGGCGTCGCATCTCCTCGGGCGGGATCGGACGGCCGTCGATGAAGCGGGTGACGAGGATGCCGTCCGCCTCGAGAAAGGCGACGACCTCCGGCCCGACACCCGCGGCCGCGGCGGCGACGGTGGCGGCATGCTCGACGGCGCGGTCGATGCCGAGGAGGTCCGTGTCCTTCCCGCCGATCCGCACGACGTAGGCCGCGCCGTCGACGGTCACCTTGTAGTTCTCGTTCGTGATCCCGCCGCCGAGCGGCTCGACTGCCGCTTGCGTGCCGGGCCAGAGCCGCGAGACGATGTCGGGGACGTGCACCGGCCGATCCTACGCGCTCGATGACGGCGATCCCGCTCGTCGAGCACCCCGAGTCGGTCGTCCTCGTCGTCCTGGACGGGGACGAGCTCGTCGCCGTCCGCCAGACCCGGCCGGGCTCCGGGGGGCAGACGCTCGAGCTCCCGTCGGGGAAGCTCGAACCGGGCGAGAGCCCCGAGCAGGCCGCCGTACGGGAGCTGGCCGAGGAGTGCGGCCTCGCCGCCGCCTCCTGGCGCGGGCTCGGCTCGTTCTGGGTCGTCCCCGCGTACTCGACGGAACGGACCCACGTCTTCGAGGCGACGGGCCTCTCGGCCGCCGCTCCGGCCGAGCTCGACGAGGACGAGGACGTCGAGGTCGTGCGGCTGGCCGTCGAGGAGGCGTGGCCGCGACTTTCCGACGGCGCATCGCTCGCCGCCCTCGCACTCTGGGAACGGCGCCTCAGAGGCTGAGGAGCGCGACCCCGCCCGCCACGAGCGCCGCGCCCGCGAGCCGGCCCGGCCCGACCCGCTCCTTGAGCACGAGCCGCGCGAGCGCCGCGGCGACGACGACGCTCGTCTCGCGCACGGCCGCGACCGGCGCGGCTGCCGCTCGATCGAGGGCGGCGAGGACGAGGGCGTAGGCGCCGAACATCGCCAGGCCGGCGAGCACGACCGGGACGTTCACCTCCGCCCTGAGGGCCGGGAGTCCCTTCCAGGCCCCGATCCCGGCTGCGTAGACGACGGCCGGCCCCACCATGGAGAGCTCGAGATAGGCGATCGGGTTCGCGTGCTCGATGCCGCCGTTGTCGATGAGCGTGTACCCGGTTATGCAGCAGGCGATCGCGAGCCCGAAGGCGACGCCGGCCCCGGCCGCGGGGCGCCGCAGGCCGCGCACGAGCAGGATCCCGCCCGCGACGAGACAGACCCCCGCGATCTGCGCCGCCGAGTGGCCGGCGCCGAGCGCCGTCGCGGCGACGAGGAGGACGAGCACCGGCGCCGTCCCTCGCGCGAGCGGGTAGACGACCGAGAGCTCGGCGCGCCGGTAGGCGGCGGCGAGGAGCACGAAGTAGACGAGCTCGAACGCACCGCTCCCAGCGATGTAGGGCCAGACCTCGCCGTCGACGCGCCAGACGGCCGCAGCGACCGGCGCGAAGGCGACCACCGCGACGACGAGCGTCACGGCAGCCGCTGCCTCCGGGTCGCGCGATCGGGCGAGCAGGATGTTCCAGAAAGCGTGGACGAAGGCCGCGGCGAGAGCGAAGAGGAGCGCCGTGAGCGGCATCGGGTGACGATAATCCCACGGTCCATGCTGCCGCCACGCGCGATCCTCTTCGACTTCAACGGGACGCTCTCGCACGACGAGCCGATCCTCTGCGAGATCTTCATCGAGCTCTTCGCCGAGCACGGGAAGCCTCTCTCGGCTCAGGAGTACTTCGACGAGCTCGCCGGGCTCTCCGACCCGGAGATCGTGCGGGAGTGGCTCGGGCGAGACCACCCCGACGTGGACGAGGTGATCGAGGAGCGCGTCCGCCGCTACTGCGCGGCCGTCGGGGACGGCTCGAGCGTGCCCGAGCCCGTGCGGGCGGCGGTGCGCTACGCGGCCGAGCGCGTCCCGGTGGGCATCGTCTCGGGCGCGGCCCGCGCCGAGATCGAGCCCGTCGTGCACGCCGCGGGGCTCGCGGACATCCTCGGGACGGTCATCTCCTCCGATGACGTCGCCGAGGGTA
>JBGPNP010000289.1:0-3949 GCA_041487575.1 Gaiellaceae bacterium
CGAGGACCCGGCGCACCGCTTCGCGATCGGAGTGCTGTGGCACCCCGAGGAGGGCGAGGACAAGCGGCTGTTCGAGGCGCTGGTCGAGGAGGCGCGCTCCTACAAATCCGCGAAAAATGCTGCGCATTTCCCGCGGGAGCAGCTTGCCCGGTCGCTTCGCTCGGGAGATGACGAATGAGCGATCCGCGAAAAATGCTGCGCATTTTCCGCGGGGGGAGCTTGTCCCTTCGCTGCGCTCGGGAGGATGTTCGGGGAGAGGTTGGCCTATGAGCGCCGTGACTCACTCACTCAGAGTCGTCAACCCGGCGACCGAGGAGACGATCGGGGAGCTGCCGCAGGCGGGGGTCGAGGAAACCGACCGCGCCGTCACCGCGGCGAACGCCGCCTTCCCCGCCTGGCGCGCGGTCTCCCCGGGCGACCGCGCTCGGCTCCTGCGCCGGCTCGCGACTCTCGTCGAGGAGCACGTCGAAGAGCTGGCCCTGCTCGAGACGCGGAACGTCGGCAAGCCGATCTCGGACTCGCGCGGCGAGGCGGGCATGGTTGCCGACGTCTTCCACTTCTACTCGGGCGCGATCGACAAGCACCACGGCGAGTCGATCCCGGTCGCAGGCGGCGTCGACGTCACGTTCCGGGAGCCGCTCGGCGTCGTCGGGCTGATCACGCCCTGGAACTTCCCCATGGCGATCGCGAGCTGGAAGCTCGGCCCCGCCCTCGCCTGCGGGAACACGATCGTCCTCAAGCCGGCCGAGCTGACCCCCCTCACCGCGGTCAGGATCGGAGAGCTTGCGCTCGAGGCGGGGATTCCGGAGGGCGTCCTGAACGTCGTCGTCGGCCCGGGTCGCATCGTCGGGCAACGCCTCGTCGAGCACCCCGACGTGCGGAAGATCGGCTTCACCGGCTCGACGGAGGTCGGCCAGCGCGTCATGGCGGGCGCCGCCGGGACGATCAAGCGCGTGACGCTCGAGCTCGGCGGGAAGTCGGCGAACGTGATCTTCGCGGACGCCGACCTCGAGAAGGCAGCCGCCTCGGCGCCCTACGCCGTCTTCGGGAACGCGGGCCAGGACTGCTGCGCGCGCTCGCGCATCCTGGTCCAGAAATCGGTCTTCGACCGATTTCTGGACTATTTGGTCGAGGCCACGCGCGGCGTTCGCGTCGGCGACCCTGAAGATGCAGCGACCGAGATGGGCCCGCTCATCACCGCCGAGCACCGCGAGAAGGTGGCCTCCTTCGTCGACGGCGACGTCGCGTTCCGCGGCGACGTGCCGTCCGGCCCGGGCTACTGGTACCCATGCACGCTGATCGCGCCTGCCTCGAACTCGGACCGCGCTGCGCGCGAGGAGATCTTCGGCCCCGTCGCATGCGTCATCCCGTTCGAGGACGAGGAGGACGCAATCCGGCTCGCCAACGACACCCCCTACGGGCTCTCCGGCTCCGTCTGGACGCGCGACGGCGCCCGCGCCCTCCGCGTCGCGCGCGCGATCGAGACGGGCGTTGTTTCGATCAACGCCAACACCTCGGTACGCGTCTCGACGCCCTTCGGGGGCTTCAAGCAATCAGGCTTCGGCCGGGAGCTCGGCATGCACGCGCTCGAGGGCTACTCCGAGGTCAAGAACGTCTACATCTCGACGGAGGGATAGGAGACACACCATGGCAATCACGGCACCAGTCCAGCTAGACCGGCAGCGACTCCATGAGCTGACCGAGCGCGAAGAGAAGCGCCTCAACGAGGGCACGCCCAAGTCCGCCGAGATGTACCGCCGCGCGCGCGAGGTCCTTTCCGGCGGCGTCGCCTCGTCCTACCAGCTCCGCAACCCCTGGCCGATCTACATGGAGGGCGGCCAGGGCCCGGAGGTATGGGACGTGGACGGCAACCGCTACTTCGACTTCCACAACGGCTTCGGTGCGATGGTCCAGGGCCACGCCCACCCGGCGATCGAGAAGGCGATCCGCGACCGCTACCCGCGCGGAACGCATTTCGCGGCGCCTACCGAGGACGCCGTCATCGTCGGCGAGGAGCTCGCCCGCCGCTGGGGCCTGCCGATGTGGCGCTACACGAACTCGGGCTCCGAGTCGACGATGGACGCGATCCGAATCGCGCGCGCCTATACCGGGCGCGACACCGTCCTCAAGATCTTCGGCTCCTACCACGGCCACCACGACGCAGTCATGGTCTCGATCGGCGTCGAGTACGAGCAGATCGGCGACCGCGAGAACTACCCGTCGCTACCCTACGGCGCCGGCATCCCGAAGGTCGTCTCCGATCTGACGATCGCGGTGCCCTTCAACGATGCCGGCGCGATGGAGCGCCGGATCGAGCGCCTCTCGGCCGAGGGCCGGAAGCCCGCCTGCCTGATCATGGAGGCGGCGCTCATGAACCTCGGCATCGTCCTCCCCGAGCCGGGCTACCTCGAGGCCGTGCGCGAGATCACGCGCCGGCACGGCATCGTCCTCGTCTTCGACGAGGTGAAGACAGGCCTCACGATCGCCGCCGGCGGCGCGACCGAGCGCTTCGGCGTGCAGCCGGACCTGGTCACGCTCGCGAAGGCGCTCGGCGGCGGGCTCCCGACCGGCGCGATCGGGGGCACCGAGGAGGTCATGTCGGTCGTCGAGAACGGGAGCGTCTACCAGGTCGGCACCTACAACGGGAACCCACTCGGCATGGCGGCCGCGCGGGCGAGCCTCCTCGAGGTGCTGACGCCCGAGGCCTACGCCCACCTCGACCGGCTGAACGAGCGCATCCTCTCCGGCTGCCAGGGCGTGGTCGACGGGTACAACCTCCCCGGCTACGCGATCGGCATCGCCTCGAAGGGCTGCGTGACCTTCGCGCCGGTGAAGCTCGTCGACTACGAGAGCTTCAAAGCGCACCAGGACAAGGAGCTCTGCCAGCTCGCCTGGCTCTACAACATGAACCGCGGCATCTTCATGACGCCGGGTCGCGAGGAGGAGTGGACGCTCTCCGTGACGCACACGGACGAAGCCGTGGATGCCTACGTCGCGTGCTTCGAGGAGATGGCGGCGGATCTGACCCGGTGCCCGGCGTGATCGACCCCACCGAGCGCTGGCCGCGGGGGCACGGAGAAAAGCCCAAATACGCCGGCCTCCTCACGTTCGGGGGCGCGCCGTACAGCCAGGATCCGACCGACCTCCGGGGAGCCGACGTCGCGATCGTCGGCGCCCCGACCGACGATCTCACGTCGGACCGGCCGGGGACGCGCTTCGGACCAAGGGCGATCCGCGCGGCGAGCTGCCCGCCGGGACGACACCTCGAGGCCAAGGTCGACGCCTTCGCAGAGCTCCGCGTCGTGGACTTCGGGGACGCTCCGGTCGTTCCGGCCGATCCGGTCCGCACGCACGCCGCGATCGAGGCGACCGTCGCGCAGGTGGTGGAAGCAGGTGCCGTGCCGGTCGTCCTCGGCGGCGACCACTCGATCTCCGAGCCGAACGTGCGCGCCTGCGCAGCCGTCCATGGCCCGGTCGGGCTCGTCCACTTCGACACGCACACCGACACGGGCGCCGAGGTCTACGGCGTCGAGGTCTCGCACGGCACGCCCTTCTACCGCCTCGTCGAGCAGGGGCATGTCGACCCGCGCCGCTACGTCCAGATCGGGCTGCGCGGCTACTGGCCCGGCGAGCAGGAGTTCGCCTGGCAGGCCGAGCGAGGGATCACGAGCTTCTTCATGCACGACGTCCGCGATCTCGGGATCAAGGAGGTCGTCGCGAGGACGCTCGCGCTCGTGGGCGCAGGTCCCGCCTTCCTCACGGTGGACGTCGACGCTCTCGACCCCGCCTACGCGCCCGGCACCGGCACGCCCGAGCCGGGCGGCTTGACGCCGCTCGAGCTCCTGTGGGCCTGCCGCGCGCTCGCCGCCGAGCTCGAGCTCGTCGGCGCGGACGTGGTCGAGGTGATCCCGACCGCCGTCGGCTCGGCCGACATCACGGCGCTCGTCGC